>JBHIDS010000061.1:0-11994 GCA_046760205.1 Candidatus Methanofastidiosia archaeon | reverse complement strand
AGAGGCTGCAAATGCTTCTATCCCGGGCCATTCTGATGGCAGAGAAGACATGTAAAAACCAAAAGCCAAAATAAACCAGATGGTCCACACAGTTGTAAGAATCGCAGACCAGAATCCAATCCTGCTGACCATTTTATTTAACGAGCCTTGTGTTTTCATACTACGCTCCTCCTTTTATTAATTCTTTTTATCAATCTCGATAGAACTATCACTAATGCCATTAAAATTATCCCACCCATTGCTGCATACATTTGGATAAATTTAGCCAGCGCAAAAGAAGAGTGAGCAATCGCCCACCAATTTGGAAAGTTTACAGGATTTGATGCCATTATCAGAAGAAAAATATTTTCAATACCGTCACAAAATGCAGCAGTTATCCCAAAAATGGAAATAGAATAACCGATTTTTTTCCAAATACTGCCTTCTTTTAATTTCCTTGTAAGAGTTAATGCCAAACTAAAAAAGAACGTGCCATAAGCAATCATAAAAGCATAATCAAGGATATTGGCGATAATAAAAATCGACATATCCTCATCGCTCATACGACTAAAGCAGGATTTAATATACTCACCACTAAATCCGAGTTGGGTTTCATTCAGAGTTCCGGTAAAGTTGGATAATTTCAATAAATACATTACAGTCGATGCTGTGATAATAACCAGAGGGAAACTAAGGAATAAGAGATATTTTGTAGTTTTTTCTGCTGGCTTCTTAGATAAGAAATCTGATATCATGAATTATAACCCCCTATGTATATTTACTTGTTTCATCTGTTGCCCCATTCATTTTATCCAGATCATTCTGTTGAAATTGTTTCATAAACTGTTCCATCGGGAAGGGCTTACCATGCCCGGGATAAACAGTTTTTATTCTCAACTTTTTCAGTTTCTCAACACTGGCATTAGCTGCCGCTAAGTCGTCCATAATAGAACTGAGAACTGGTTTGTCTTTATTTTCAAGCAAATCCCCGCAAAAAAGATTGCCATCGGCTGTCTGTATTCCTATTGAACCTTTTGAGTGCCCTGGAATATGAAGAACTTTTGCATCGAGTCCGTATTCAGAGAGATCGTATCCCTCACCAATATATAAATCTGGTTTAAATCGCTCCTTTCTTCCAAATCTGAACAGGATGCGAGCTATCATTCCAAGAAGAATATTGCCTTTTCTCCTGTTCCAGAACATGTCTCCACGTTCGCTCATTCCCGAATCGTCATGATGCATCGCTATCCTTGCACCGAACTTTTCACGGAGATAGGCTGCATTACCTGTGTGGTCAAAATCTCCATGTGTTAAAACGATGAGCTTGAGATTGCCAGGCTTACAGCCTGCGCTTTCAAGTTCTTTCTCAAGCTCAGTGCGCTTATTTGAGCAACCCGTGTCGATCAGGATATAGCCGGTGTCGGTTTCTATGAGGTAGCAATTTACGGTACCTAACTTATAAGGTAGTGGTAAAGTAATGGTCTTGAGCTTTGTAGACATTTTATCCTTCCTTCTTTTCTTGCTCGGTTGTTACAACCTCGTGATTGTTAGCAACGACTTTTTCCATAGTCATGTTAAACACCTTTTCCGTTTTAAGGTTTTCTCGCCCATCCTTTTTGTCTTTCTTAGGCACAGCATTTCAGATAACTCCTCATATACGAAATTTTTGTTGGTATAAACGAACTTTTCTCATTTAATATTTCACCTAATATGATTAAGAAACCAACTCAATCTCAATGTTCACTCCCTCGGGAAGTCGCACCCGCATGACTTGTCTCATAGTTCTCTCGTCTGCCGTTATCTCTATCAATCTCTTGTGAATCCTCATCTCCCAGCGATCCCAAGTGGCTGTTCCCTCGCCATCTGGGGACTTTCTCGTAGGAACTTTGAGTTTTTTGGTGGGTAGAGGAATTGGTCCTGACATGTCTACTCCAGTCTTCTCTGCAATCTTTTTTACCTGAGCACACACGTCATCCAGCTTTTTTGGTTCAGTGCCAGCTAATCTGATTCTTGCCTTTTGGACCATCACTCCACCTTAGCTGAAAATCATTTTACCTTATGTATGGCGATACAAACTCCCACAGCCACAGTCTGTCCCATGTCTCTAACTGCAAACCTTCCCATCTGTGGAATGTCTTTGTAGACCTCTATCACCATGGGTTTTGTGGGTCTTATCTCAACTAAGGCTGCATCTCCAGTTTTAAGAAAGTCTGGATTCTCCTCTGCAATTCCCCCTGTCTTTCTGTCGAGCTTTGCCACCAATTTCTCGAAGGTGCAGGCAACTTGTGCGGTATGACAGTGAAAAACAGGGGTATAACCTGCCGTCAGCGCAGTGGGATGAGATATAACCTGAATGTTTGCCCTGAAGGTATCCTTAGGTGTAACCACTGTGGGAGGGGTGTCTATGTGGCCTAGGACATCCCCTCTTCTTATGTCCTGCTTTCCAACACCTCTCACGTTGAAGCCCACGTTATCTCCAGGAATAGCCTCGTTCATCTTCTCATGGTGCATCTCGATAGATTTCACCTCACCAGAGATTGACTTTCCGAGAATGCTGGATGCAGGCTCAAAGATCACGTTTTCTCCAACCTTCAAAATACCAGTCTCTATTCTTCCCACAGGCACAGTTCCCACACCTGTAATGGTGAAAACATCCTGTAGAGGCAACCTCAAGGGCTTATCAGTGGGTTTTTCAGGTTCTTTTATCTGGTCTAGGGCATCTAGGAAGGTAACTCCATCGTACCAAGGCATCTTCTCACTCTTTGAGGTGATGTTCTCACCTCGAAAGCCAGACGTTGGAACAAAAATAACATCAGAGGGATTGTACCCAATCATCTTCAAAAGCTTGGAAACTTCTTTTTTTAGGTTTTCAAACTTCTCCTGCTTGTAGTTCACCAAATCCATCTTGTTTATGGCAACGATTAGCTGCCCAACTCCCAAGGTCTTTGCAAGGTATCCGTGCTCCTTGGTCTGGGGCATTATTCCATCCACCACGTCTACCACAAGCACTGCTGCATCTGCCTGCGACGCTCCAGTGATCATATTCTTCACAAAGTCTCTGTGTCCAGGACAGTCCACGATGGTGATGTAGTTGCGGGTGGTTTCAAACTTTCTATGGGCAAGGTCTATGGTCAATCCTCTCTCCCTCTCTTCCTTGAGATTGTCCATTACCCAGGCAAACTTGAAGGTCTTGCCCTTCTCACCCATCTCCTCGAACTTTTTCACCATCTGCTCCCTTATGTCTCCGTGCTCAAACATCATCCTCCCTATCAGAGTGGATTTCCCATGATCTACATGTCCAATGAAAGCCACATTTAGGTGTGGTTTTTGTTTTGCCATTTTTTTACCTCCTTAATTTGAATTACAAACCTTTCATAGCCTTCCCTTTTAAAGTTTTCGGATGATTTTCAATTTCAAAACCTACAGCCAATCCCCCAAACTCTTCTGCTCCTCTTTTCTGTACCTCAGATCATCCTCTGTGAGAGAGAATGCCTTCATTATGCGAAGCACCGAAGGCATGACTTGATTCTTTATGTAGTACTCTGAATCGTAGATTGCCCCCTCCTTTAAAAATTCTTCCACTGTTAGAGCTCTCTCCCCTACAAGGCCCTTTCCCTTCTTCACCACGTACGAGATTATAGAACCTCTCTTTATATCCCTTCCATCCTTTAAAAGCCTTCGAGCCACTGCAACGTGAGGTGGAATACTCTTGTACCTTTTAAGAGCCTGAGTTATTTGAGTGTTTATCACCAAGTCCTGAATATCCACCTCCCCTCTCTCAAGTCTTCTTGTAACCTTTTTTATTATCTCTCTCGCATCCTCCGGATTTCCACAGAGCACGGCTCTTAAAACCTTTTTCTGGGTTTCTTTTGCAACCTTTGCCCAGTCTCTCCTCACCACCTCCAAGCCCTTGGTTGTGATCTTTCCTTTTGAGATTAAGGCGTACTTCTTCTTGGTGACAAAAAGACCTCGCTCAAAGAAACCCTCAAACTCAAGCTCCATGTCCTCTGGCAGAGAGTCGTTAACCTCTTTGAGAAAGTCTCTTGCAATCTCAAGATTCTTCTCAGGCATCTTCACGAAGAGAGAATCTGTGTCTCCATAGATAACCTCAAATCCACTCCCTTGAGATATTCCCTGCCCCATGCAGTGACACTCTCTGCACACTCTCTCGAGTACCATCTGGATAGAGGGTATGCCAAATATCCATAAAAGGAGTTTGCAAGAATCTTCAGAGCCCACTGCTGGTAAGAAAGAGTCTTTATTTTTTTTTCATCTTCTGTGCTTTTCATGAGTTTTTTGATCCTCCCCCTCTCTTTGAGTAGCTTTCTCAAAATTTTTGGAATGAAACCCCCCTTTCTCTTGCAGAAGTTGTGACCTAAGGGAGATTTGTTATCGCAACACTCACATCCCAAAGTCGTTGGATCCACGTTGTATGAGATGATGATGGAGGGATAGAGGGACTTGAAGTCAAACTGCACCACATTTTCATGCAAGCCTTTTAAAGGCTCGAGAACGAAGGCTCCCTCGTAGGTACCCTCAAAAGCTCCGTGTCTGTTGGGAACGATTTCATCTCTCTTGTAGGCTTCTCTCAAAAGCAGGTACTCTACCAACTGTGAGAAAGAGTTTCTGGATACATCGAAGAGATTCTGTCCCACAACCCTTGAAAGCTCGTACTGCAGGGGAAGAAGGTGCTCTCCAATCTCAAAGGTGGCAAGAGCATCCTCTAAGGAGTAAAAAGCCAGTCTTTCAAGGTCCTCCTCCCTCTCCCATATTTCCTTGATCTTAAGATGACTCAAAGAACTCTTTTCTCTTGAAAGAAACTCTCGATACACGTTATCCAAGCTGTACTTGGATAGGTTCAGAGTCTTTCTAACCACACGATATAAATCTATATGAGATATTCCAGGAATTCTTGAAGACTTTCCAAAGGCTCTGGTTTTCACCTCTAGCTTTTCTCCCAAATCCAGCTCCAAACCCAGTTTTCTGCATCTCTCATCGAGATAGGGAAGGTCGAAGTTGTCCCCGTTGTAGGTTAGAAGAATCTCTGGATCTAGTTCTTTGAAGAACTTCATGAACTCCAAAAGCATTTCTCTCTCAGATTCAAAATCTAAAACATATTCCTCATCGATTCTCTTCCATGTGAAAATCTTTTTCAAATCCTTAGAAGCCAAAGAGATCATGATGATGGGATTAAGTTTGGGATCAGGTTGCATCTCTGTCAAAACCTCAATGTCTAAACTCAAGACCTTGAGACTTTCAGTATCTCCATCCAGCATTTTTATATCTCTATCTATGAGGTATCTCTTTGAAAATGGGATGTCATACTCGTATATCTTGCAGAATCTTCTTATCTCATCTCTCAAGGCTGGAACGTGTGAAGGATGGAAGAAGATGAGTTTTAGAGCCTCCAGTTTTTTTCCCCTGTAACTCTTTTCTATCTTCGAGATTTCCTTGAGAGTTACTCTTTTACCTTTCCTTAAAATCTCAAGTTTTAAAAGCTCCCCTTTCACATCTTCTGAGGGAATGGCATAGATATAGGGCTCAAAATCTCTGTCATAGATGATTTCTTTTTTTTCCTTCTTTGAAAAAAGTCTAATCACAGCTCTTTCTTCTGTTATGTAATCAGAGTCATATATCATTTTATCCTCATCTTCTTGAGTTCTCTCTTGAACTTTCGAGCCTCTTCAATTTCTTTTTTGAAACTCTCATCCTCAAAAATCTTTTCAAGGATCAAATCCTCTTGAGATTTTTCCTGAAATCCTAAAATCTTCTCCAGCCTTGTTTCCTCTTTCTCTTCCTTTCTACCCTCATAGGCATTCTTGAGCTGGATTATTCTTTTTAAGAGAGATTCTCGAAGCATCTCACTCTTCATGAGTTGCCAGTTTAGGGTGTCCAGGGATTCCTGAAGTTTTAGGTTCTGTCCCTCAAGTTCTCTAATCCTCTTTCTCAACTCCAAGATGTGGCTTTCAAGCTTTTGCACCTCAAGATTTCCCATTCTATCCATGATATCTAAAGAAATTAAATTTCATTTTATAAATGGTTTTTGGTTGTGGGTGGGGGTGCTCATTTTCCAGCTGGATGATTTCAAAAAAATTAAAGAAGAAAAGCTATTTCCTTCTTCTGAGAAAAACTAGGGCGATGAATATTCCAAGCAACACAAGAATGGTTTCGATTCCTGCATCTCCATCTATCAGACGAAGATACTTTTTGCACTTCTCTGCCATCTTTTCATTGCCATCATTCTCGTACAATTCAAGGGCTTTGCCAAAGTTCTCTTTGGCTCCCTTTTTATCATCTGCTTTGTATTTCTTTACACCCCCAAGGTAAAGTCTGTCGGCCTCATCGTTTTTCAGATGAACGTTTTTCTCGCACTCCTTTTTCTTTTGCTCTAACGACTCTGCAATTGATGGGTATCCTAACTCTTCGAGCATCTCCTGAGCTTGAGTATAGCCTTCCAGAGCTGGACCATAAGCTCCATCATTGAAGATTTCCTCAGTGGTAGTGATGGTTTCAAAAAAGCTTTCGAGAGTTTCAACCTCTGTGGTGCAATCGGAGATAGAGATTGTTGGATAGATATTTTTTGCCTCTACAAGGATTGGCTCCACTGACACAAGTGTCATTTGAACTATTTCTGTGTCTATTGTCTCTAATCCTGATTCTTCAGCCTCGTCCAAACGTTCAACAACAGTATCCACCGCATCTTGAACACCTTCCAATAAAGTCTCGTATCTAGCAAATTCATTCGTCACAGTAACAGGTTCTGATTCAAAAACATCTTCCTCTAGTTCACAGTCGTAGACGCCGAACTTTACAGAAATCTCATCCGGGTCTCCAAGAATATCCAAAGGAATTTCCATTCCCATGGTCTCGCCATCGAAAGATGTAAAGGCTTCTCCAACTTCGCCCTCAGTTGTAACAACATCTGCAGAATAGAGTTCAGGATCAAAGTCTGCATCTATCTCAAAGGTATTATCAGGTGTTTGAACCACAGTCCAGAAGTAGCACTGTTCGCTGGCAGAAGGCTTGGCTTCAGCGGAGATTACCACATTGTCTTGGGTGATTACGGTTTGAATGTCGCCTATGTAGGGATTTCCTGTGTCTGTTAAAACAGGAGGGATGCCTTCAAAGGAGGATGGGACACTCGCATAGGCTCCTCCTTCGGTTGGGAGACAGGGGGCTCCGCCACGGCCTCTATATTTCCAAGTAACTATAGGTAAATCCTCAATTGATGGGGGATTATCTTGGAGCCTATTGCCACCAGGGACAAGATATGTAGTATTTCCGTCGATCCTAACACTAAAATAGTATCGAAATTTGATTTTTCTTTTCTTAGAAATGAATGTAAATTTAATTTTTTTCCAATTTTTAATGTCGATCGGATAATTATATTTATAATTTTCAAAATAGATGAAATAACGACCATCGGGTTCTATTCCTGCTTCACCATTCCAATCTGGAACCCCAGGAGATCCAACAGATTCTCGGACTTTTTTCTGTTCTTCACTTTCTGGTAAAGGTTCTTCTCCTTTAGGTGCAGAATCTTTTTCCAGAATTATTTTAATATCATGAATCTTTAAATCATGAATCACACCACGTGGATTTACTCTGAACTCCCACTTATACCACAAATCCCCATCTAATTTTTCAAGATTTACACTACTCAACTCAAGCCTGGGTGAATCTACATCTTTTGCAAAGCCTTGAAATGTCCCAACCATTCCCAAAACCAATCCAACCAAAACCACAAAAACCAAAAACTTTCTCATTAAATCACCTCCTTTTTATAAAGAGCCATACTGTGATGGCTCCTAATATTGCTGATAAAATCCATATTCCAGCTTCTTCTTCTTTTTCTTTTTCCTTTTCAGAAATAAGATGCAGGTACTTCTCACACTCTTTGGCTTTCTTCTCATCTCCAAGCTCCTCATAGTTTTCCTTTGCCTTCTCGAAATTCTCTTTGGCTTTCTCGTACTCTCCATTCTCGTACTGAGTTTTCGCTCTTTCGAAGAGACCATCAGCTTCACTGCTGAGATGGAGGTACCGCTTGCAAACTTTTATCTTCTCCTCAATCTCGGTGACTTTTTCGTTATCCCCAAGCTCCCCATATTTTTCCTTGGCTCTTTCAAGAGTCTCAATTGCATCTTCATAATCTCCAGCTTCAAACTGATGAATACCCTCATTAAAGAGGTTTTCAGCCTCCATTTCGGTTTCATCAGGTTCCTCTGGTGGCACTCTGACTTCCACAGTTTCTGTCACAGAATCCATCTCACCCTCTTCATCCCAAACCGTGAGAGTTATCTTATATTCCCCAGCCTCTTTCAAAACTCTACTGATGGTGATTGGCTTCTCTCTTATGATGTTTGCCATTTCCTTAGTTTTGTATTTTAGGATGAGCTGGTACTTCACAACCTTCTCATCATCCTCTCCACTCGTTTTAATATGAATCTGAAGTGGAGATTCTCCCTCTGAAGGTTGAACCTCAAGGATTGCTTGAGGAGGCTCATTGGGAATTTTTTCACATGAAACGTTCAGATATGTGACTATGTGTCCAGAACAGCCTTCTTCGCAAGGAGGAATGTGTTGGATAGGAAAGGTGATCGATGTCATTTGTCCTTTTTCAATGAAAAAGGTTTTACAGGTATATCCACTTGGCAGTGGGCACGATTCCATGCCACAAGTACATCTCCACTCAATGCACAAGGTTACATTTTGGTCATCATCATTGTTTCTTACAGTAACAAAGAGACCATTTGGTCCATATTGACCAGTTCCAAGTACGGTAATTTCGCAAGGTTGCTGCGTTGAAGATTTTGATAAAGTGAAAAAGCTTAGTATTACTATTATCGACAAAAAGAGTCCGACCTTTTTGAGATATTTCTTTTCTATCATGTGGTTCCTCCCTATCTCCTCTAAATTTGGATTATTACCTATTTAAGCTTTTCCATTTACAAATATAAAGTAAAAATTCAAATCATAAGTTTTTTAGTCACAGAAAATCACTCAACTTCATCTGCTTTGAACCTGCGAGGATGTCCTCAAAACTCTCTCCATAGAATGTCAAGATGGAATCAGCAATGGGTTTTAGTTGTTTTTCTATGTAATGGGAATAGTCTATCTTTGAAGTGATCCTCTCGAGAGGTTCTGGACCATTTTTAGTCATGACGTATGAGATCATCCTGTCTTTGAAGTTCTCTAGCTTTCTTGCAGCCTTCACATGGGGAGGCGTTGTCTTTGTATACCTTTTGAGTTCCTTTCTCACCCCTTTTTTGTAAACCAAAAGCTCATCCAATTCTCCTCTCTTGAGATCATCGATGAATTCTTTTATATAGGTCTTGTAGTCCTCTTTATGAAAAACCTTAAACAAGAGGTTGTACTGGAATTTTTTTGCAAGCTCAGTCCAGTCCCTTCTTACGTACTCAAGACCTACGATGTCCAACTTCCCATCCATCAATCCAGCATACCTTTTCTTTGCCCCAGCCTCTATGTGCCTTTGCTTTGGAAGATAGAATTTCTCATAGAGTTTTTCAAACTCGAGCTTTAGGTAGTTAGGTCTTTTGTACTTTCTCTTTACAAATTCATCATAGAATGAATTTATCTCTCTCTCAATTCTCCTTCCTATTTTTTCTGCCTCTCCCAAGGTTTTGGCTTTTGAAAACACAAAAACAGAGTCTGTGTCTCCATAGATGGTTTTGAAAGAAAGCTCCTCTATCTTTGAAGTTGTCATCTCGAGAAAGTGCCTCCCGAAGGCTGTAATGGCATTTGCAATTTTTGAGTTGTAGAATCTGCAGTTTGGGTTTCCAAGAACTCCAAAGAAAGAATTCATGATTATCTTTATGGCATAACTCTCCTCAAAGGAAGTGGCATTATCTCTCTTCTCTAAAAGCTCTAAGATTATCTCAGGAAGAATTGCCTTTCTATCTGTAAAGTATGCTCCATTGGGGGCTCTTATTCTAGTTTTCTCCTCTGTAAAGGTCAAGGGATCGATGTTGAAGGTGGCAATCACAGAAGGATAGAGGCTCTTAAAGTCAAATACCAAAACATAATCGTAAATTCCAAACTTAGGCTCTTGTACCAAACCTCCAACAACTCTAATTCTCTCTTCTCTCGAAACTGAGGGACAGACCAAACCTTTCCTCCTTGCTCTTCGGAGGTATAGAGAATCAAGAGATGCTATGGAAGCCTTAACTCTGTCAAGCTGCATTCCAGTGATTCCGGACATCTTCCGAGAGAGTTCTATCAACTTCTTCTTCTCTATTATCTTTAGAACCAACTCTGCATCCCTTCTGTTGTACTCCACGAGTCTTTGAGGATCCTCTTTCCAAACCTTCTCCAAATCTCTGTCAATTAAAAGCTTTTTCTCTTGAAGAATTGCCTCTGCTGCGGTGTTCAACTTGTAGTCGGAAACCCTTATGAAAAAATCTCTCATGAGGTGCATGGCATCCAGGATGATTCTACCCTCTATCTTTGCCCTTGAAGCTCTGATGAAAGAGCTCTCAGACCTAAACTTCACCCTCTCCTCTGATCTTCCAATATCTAAATTGAGGTTATACTTTCGGAACCTCTCCTCAAGATACTTTAAATCAAAATCAATTACATTCCAGCCCACGATGACATCGGGATCTATCTCCAAGATTCTCTTTCTTAGAGTTTTTAGAAGCTGTTTTTCTGAGCTAAAGCTCAAAGCTCCCTTAACCTTTCCTTCTAAAAGCAAAACCTCTGAAATTTCATGAAGAAGGGCAACTGATATGACTTTACCTGTGTTCTCGTTGACCTCAATGTCAAGAGAGAGAACTTTTAAGGGAATCTCAACCTCTTCTGAAGCCTCAATTAAGGGATCCTCATAAATCCTTGAAACCCTCTCTCCCTTTTCATAATCTCCATGAATCTCAACGTAACCCTTAATATCCAAATCAAACATGAACCTGTAGGCAAACCTAATGTCTGCCTCGAAGCACGGAATTCCATTTCCCTCAAGAATTCTTCTGAGCTCTCCCACCTCTCTTGGAATCTTCGTGAATATCTTTGAAACCCTCTCTCCTGAAAAATTTTTAAAGTTCGTTTTCTCATATTCCACTCTCTTTCGCTTCAAAACTTTTTCAAGGTCAGATTCTCTCACATAAAAATAGGGTCTGTACCTTTTTTTCAAGAGGAAACTCTCCCCATTTAAAAGCTTGCCAAATAGGTAAACATAGGGCTTGTCATCATGAACTTTGTAGGTGGGATAGAGGATGAAGCCTCGCATACCTTCTCCTTTGCCCTAAGGTTAAAAAGGTTTTGTGTTTTGTAGGTTTATGGTATAATTCAACCGAAAAGTCATTGAAAATGCTTTGCATTTTCACGATTTAAACGACAGCTTAACCGACCAAAATCATGAAGAGATACTTTTCATCTCTAGCATTTCCTGAATATATTTCACCAAATGGCTTGTAAACCAGATAATCGGCAAACAAAGCATTCCCACTGGAATCAGTCATCTGTCTCGTTGAACCTTCAATCTTTTGTGTTCTGTTTCCCACTCCCAATCTCCGGATCATAATATTTTGCTCCTTTCCATTGAACTAATACCTCTCTAGAACTTCTTGAATATCATCTCTAAAGGATCTATTCTTCTATTCTCTTTTTCATTTTTCTATAAACTTTCTTTCTTTTTTCAATTATCAACAAATGAATCTCATTATCTTTCAAGCAATAAATTAATCTAAATCCATCAAACCTAACTCTGAAATATCCCTTCATTCCTTTCAAAGGTTTTTCTCTTTTTGGGTTTTTCTTTATTTTCAAAATAATTTTTGCAATTCTTTCAAGATATTCTTTGTCAAGCTTTTTTGAATTTTGAAAAAATTTAGGATGGGTTTTGATAACCCATTCTTCATTTTTCAATTTTTACACCACTTTTTCTGAAGAAATCGAAAAGTTCTTTTTCTGATACAAATTTCCCTTTCTCAACCTCTTTAGCCCTTTTCTCAACCTCTTTCATAAACTCAGCATCTGTAAGCATTTCAAGTTCATCAAGCT
>JBHIDS010000060.1:0-12138 GCA_046760205.1 Candidatus Methanofastidiosia archaeon | reverse complement strand
CTCTTTCTTCATGCCAATAGCAAACATCTTTTCCTTCGAGAGCTTCATGAGGACATTTTTTATCTGAAAAAATCTTGTATTTATATTCACATTTTCTCATTAAAAAACCCTCAACCCTCTATCCTAAACCTCAAGATTGCTGCAATCCCTCCAAAGGCTTTCAAGAGCTGAGTTCCCTCCTCAGTCTCTTTTGAGATTATCTCTACATTCGTAGAGGTTTTCTGTGCGAGCTCAGTGAGCTCTTCTAAGAGATCTAATGATTCTTTTATTGAAAGCCTTAAATTTCCACATTTTGGACATTTTTTCTCTTCAAGGTCTCTTAACTCAGACTCTTTTGCGGTTTTTAGTTTGGTTAAGCCGCAGGCATCACAGGATATCTTAACCCTTTTCAAAGAGAGTCCCTCCGATAGAAGCAAGGTATCTACTGCCCCAAGCTCCAAAGCTCTCCTCACCTCCCTCTCACCGTAAGCCACAGCCTCATCCCTCACCAATCTTTTAAGGAACTCTTGAACGAGCTCACGCTCACGGGTGTAATCAAGCTTGGAGAGTAGGTCTTTTGCCCTCTCTACAAGCTCTCTCAACCCAAACTCTCCGTTGTAGGAAATATCCAAAACCCCAATTACCTTTTTCCTAAGTTCGTGGTGAAGGAAGTCTCCAGAGATAAACTTCTCCTTCACATAACCAGGACCCCCAACCAAGATTCCAGAAAGATTTTCCCTCTCCAAGAATAGACGAGTGGCGTGCTCCCCAACTCTCTTTTTGAACTCATGGTCTGCTATCTCCCTCAACCTTGCAAACCTCTGGGCAGACTGTCCTCCAGCCCTTATCTTTCCTGGAGCGCCTGACGTTAGAGAGTCCTCCATGACAATCCTTGTTCCCTGGAGAGAGCCGAGAGTGGCTTCGTTTCTTTCGATGATTATCAAGCCATAGACCTCTTTTACTCCAAGCATCTCATATAGAGGATCGAGAACAAACTCCTGGTTACAGCGGTAGAGCTTTATGGTTAAAGGTTTTATAGGCTCTATAGAAAAGAGCGTGATGTCAGGATTTCCCTCCCTCTCTGAGATGTTGCCACAGAATATGACAAGACCATTTTCAGGAAGTTTTTTGTATAACGTTAAATGCTGCAAAACCTTCTCAAGGGCAGAGGTTACGTTCTTTCTTGTGGAAGTGGACTTTATGTTTGAGGCAGTTCCAAGCTCCTCTCTCAGTTGAGAAGTTATCTTTGAAATCTCATATCCTTGAGGAATGTAGAGTGAGACAAGCTCTGTGTGTCTCCCTCTATGAGAGGAGAGCTCCTCCAAAATCTTTTTGAACTTGTAAGTTTGAGTGGTTTGCATGTAATCACTTTGAATCCTTCTTAAAAGCTTTTTTTGGAGATCAATTCATCTCCAAATCAAAGAATTGTTCAGCTTTTTTTCCAAAGAACAACTCTGCCCTAGCTTTCTTCAAATCCTTTCCAAAGCCCTTTCTCTCTCTCAAGAGTTCCTCAAAGAGGGATTTGGCATCTTTATATTTTCTTTCAATCTCTGCAATCAATCTGTCACCTTCTATAAATATCTTTTCATGTTTATCATAAAATCTCTTACAGCTTTCAAGATGGTATATCCTTGGACCTTTGTGTTTCTTTTTTTCTGGAAGCTTAAAAACAGAAAGCTCAAATAGAATCCCAGAGTTGAAAACTCGAGTTTTGTAGACTCTAAAATCGTTTTTTTCTAAAACCTCGGAAAGGTAGGCTTGGGTTTTTCTAAGTTGCGGAAAGAGGATGTCATCTATGAGGTTTGCCTTGAAGGTAATCACAAAAACTTTAGAACCTTTGATTTTTACGTACTTCTCTCTACTTCTGTAGAACCATTTTTTTCTTGGTTCTTCCAGAAACCTTCTTGAGTGATAGATGAAGGAGGCAAAGTTTTGAAGAGAGAGGGCTGCAGCCACATTTCTCTTCGAATCAACAGGATCTATCACCAAAAGTGGCTCTCTAAACCCCCTCACTCCTCTCTTCTCCAAATCTATTAAGGTTCCATACTTCCAGTTAGATGCAGCCTTAAGGCAATTAAGAAATGAACCATAGTGAATTATAAGAAGTTCACACAAATAACCTGAAAATCCCATGGTCTTGAGCTCTGCTCCATAGAGCCTTTTAGCTTTCAAAAACCTCTTGAGCAACCTCACCTCGTTGGGATTTTTCAGGTTTTTTAGAACATATTTGGTATGAAGAGGTGTTCTGTCCACAGAGGTCTTCAAATGTTGAGTTAACTCAAAGCACGGAACAACATCTATCCTGAAGTTTTCATAGAAGTTTCTTACATAGGGGTGTTCTGCGAAGGCAATCTCATGCTCATACAACTTCGAAACATCTAGAGCCAATCTCTCCATCTCCTCCTTTGAGTACTTAGGAGAAAAGATCAAAAAAATGTCCAAATCTCGATCTCCAGAGAGCCATGTGTCTTTCGCCACAGAGCCCTGAAGAGTAGGTGTTGCCTCAATTCCCCTCTCCTCACATCTCATTTTCAGTTCACCCAACACCTTATTTGCCAATTCAAAGAGTTCTCTTTTTTCCTTTGTGCTTGGAACAAGCTCTTCCAAAATCTCTTCGAGAAACTTCATAGTAAAACTTCCTCAACATCTGAGTAGATTGGACCCTTGGAAGTCAATATGCTCTTCTTGAGTTTCACACTCTTTACCTCTACTTCGCCCACCTCAACATTTTCAAGCTCTCTGAACTTTTCAAGGAAGGCTTTCTTATCTTTTAAATACTTCACTCTCGCCAAAGTTAGATGAGGTATGATCTTCTTCTCTCTTTTAAATCCAAGGAGAGAGAGTTTCTCATCTATTCTTTTCTGAAGCTCTTCCATCTCATTATCTATTCCTATCCATAAAACCCTGATATAGTTAAGGTTTCTAAAAACTCCAAGTTTTTTCAAGCTTGCTTTAAATGGGCTGAATTCTTTTGAGGTATCTCTCAAAACCTCTAAAACTTTTTCAGTTTTCTCTTCATCGATCTCTCCAAGAAACTTCAATGTAACGTGTAAATTCTGGGGCTTCACAATCTTCATTTTTTCAAATTTGAGTTCGTTTTGAATTTTTAAGATCCTATCCTTGAGCTCGTCTTCGATTTCAACGGCCACAAAACACCGCAAGGTATCACCTATTTCTTCTTGGTAACAGGAATCTTCTCCCAAGGAAAGACTATCCACTTGTCAGTTTCAAATATGTGGTAGTCAGGTTCTGTAATACTTCTTGATTTTTTGGCTATCACTGCAATCTTTACCTCTAAAGCTCCTCTCTCAAGAACATGTTTTTTCACAGTTTCTAGGGTCTTTCCAGTATCTGCAACGTCATCTACTATGAGCACCTTCATGCCTTTAACATCTCCTGTGAGAGGTACCGTTATCTCTGGAGCTTCTCCCCTCTTCTCAATGTCTTTGTAAAACTTGACATCCACTATCCTCATCAAGAGATCATCCATGATGTTTGACATGCGAACTGCAGGGATCAATCCACCACGAGCGATTCCCACCAGGATTTCAGGAATGAAGTCTTTTCTCACTTCATCAACCAAAGTCCACACGGCTTCGTCAACTTTTGCCCAGTCAAGATAGACCTTCTCCATTGAAATATTTTGAGTTGTGGACTTATAAAGGTTACTTAAAGTGGAATGTTTCCGTGCTTTCTTTTTCCTCGAAGCTCTCGCTTTCTCGATATCATCTGTAGCGCTCTTATGAGTCTCATTCTGGTCTCTCTTGGTTTGATGATGGCATCCACAAGACCCAGTTCTGCAACGACGTAGGGGTTTGCAAACTTCTCTCGAAACTCTAAGGTTCTCTTCTTCCGCTCTCTTTCTGGATCCTCAGCCTCTCTTATTTCTCTTCTAAAGATTATGTTTGCCGCACCCTCTGGACCCATAACTGCAATCTCTGCAGAGGGCCATGCTAAAATTCTGTCATAGCCCAAGTCCTTAGAGCACATGGAGATGAAAGCTCCTCCATAGGCTTTTCTTAAAATGAGGGTTATCTTTGGAACTGTCGCCTCTGCATAGGCATAGAGCATCTTGGCTCCATGCCTTATTATCCCTCCATGCTCTTGAGAAACTCCAGGAATAAAGCCAGGCACATCAACCAGGTTAACGAGGGGAATGTTGAAGGCATCACAGAACCTTATGAATCTCGATGCCTTGTCTGAGGAGTTTATGTCGAGGCATCCTGCAAGCACCTTAGGCTGGTTCGCAACGACGCCACAAACATCTCCGTAGAGTCTTGCAAATCCACAGATTATGTTTTGAGCAAAGTCTGGAAAGATCTCAAAAAGCTTTCCATAGTCAAAGATTCTCGAGATAATCTCATGCATATCGTATACGTCTTGCTCCCTTTCAGGAATTATCTCATCCAAAAGAGGATCTTCTGTAAGAGAGTTATCAATCTTTCGAGGCTTTTTGGGACTTTCAAGATGATTGTTTGGGAGAAAGCTCAAGAGTTTTCTCACCTTATCCATGGCTTTCATCTCAGATTTGGCTGTAAAGGTAGAAACCCCAGAGAGCTTTGCGTGAGTGAGGGCACCTCCCAGGCTCTCAAAATCAACCTCCTCTCCAGTCACAGCTTTTATCACATTTGGACCTGTGATGAACATGTGGGAGATCTTATCCACCATTACAACAAAATCTGTGATGGCTGGAGAGTAACAAGCTCCTCCAGCACAGGGTCCAAGGATAAGAGAGATTTGGGGAATGACGCCAGATGCCAACGTGTTCAATCTGAACATCTTTCCATATCCATTGAGAGAGGAAACTCCCTCTTGTATCCTTGCTCCCCCAGAGTCATTTATCTGGATGAATGGAACTCCATTTTTCATGGCAAGTTCTAAAACATGACATATCTTGTTTGCGTGCATCTCTCCAAGGCTTCCTCCCATGACTGTAAAATCCTCACTTGAGATGTAAACCAACCTTCCATCAATGGTGCCACATCCCGTTACCACACCATCAGCAGGAGTTTCTTTTTCATCCAGTCCAAAGTCCTTTATTCTCGAAGTTACAAAGAGATTTATTTCCTCAAAACTTCCCTCATCTAAGAGCATTTCGATTCTTTCCCTTGCTGTGAGTTTTCCCTTCTCCCGCTGCTTTTTCAGAGCCTTCTTGCCTCCACCAAGCATCGCCTTTTCTTTTCTCTTTAAAAACTCCTCAAGATTTTTTCTACTCATACTTCAAGCATGATTTTTGACATTTAAGATTTTGGGTTGAGCTATAGAACCGAAAGCTTTATATACTAAATTACTATTTAGATAGTAGATTAATGGTGGGAGACTCAAATGAAGGTGGTGAAAATGGCGGAAAGTCTGGATGATGAGAAATTGGATGTTGAGGATGAGCTCTCCCAGATGGAGAGAGATTATATCCTAAGGAAAAGGCTACGCGAAGTTCTAGGCTAGAAAGACAAATCTTTTGTAATTCTCTTTTCAAATTTTGGCTTTATTATTGAAAGAACAGCAGTTTTGGTTCAAGGGAAAGCTATAATTCTAAAACATCTTCCAAAATTTCCTTCAACTTTTTGTTTTTTAGAGAGTAAAACCTCATTCTTCCATGAATCCTTTGCTTTAGAAATCCTGCCTTTAAAAGCTTTGATATATGATGGGAAATTATGGTTTGTTCGATCTCCAAAGCTGCAGAGGTGAGGCAAACACAATGTTCTCCCTGTGACAAAAATTTCAAGATTTGAAGCCTTACAGGATTTGCCAAAAGTTTGAAAACTCTTACAGCTTTTCTCAACTCGTCTTTCTCAAAAATTTCAATGTCTCTATTCAAATCTTTCCTACGATAGCATTCCTCAACACTTCTTCTCGTCCTTTCTGGGAGTCTGACTATTAATTCTTTAGCCTTCATATTGCAATTAGAACCGAAAGCTTTATAAAGGTTTTCATATGATATAGATAACGTATGGAAATAATTCCATATGAGAAAATTCAAAGGTGAGGAAATAAGTGAAATAGAGGTTTTCAAGGATTTGATCATGGCTGGAGTTTTGGCCCTTAAAGAGTATGTAGCAACCCATGTCATAACTTGCCTAATCCCTGCATTTCTCCTTGCAGGTGCAATGGTAACATTTATCTCGCAAGAAGCTATCGTTGATTACCTAGGTGAAAGGGCAGAAAAAATGAAGGCCTTTCCAATGGCAGGCATTTCAAGTTTTTTTCTCGCAGCTTGTTCATGTACAGTGATTCCTGTGGCAAGTGGACTTTACTACAGTGGTGCTATGATAGGTGTAGCCTTCATCATTCTATGGATTGCACCTGCCTCAAATATTTTAGCTCTCTCATACACAGGAAATATTTTAGGAGAAAAGATGGTTATTTCAAGAATTATAGCTGCTCTTCTTATGGCATTTATCGTTGGAATTGTGATGAGTTCTTTCTTCAAAGAAGAGAGAGAATTTAAAGGCAAACAAGGGAAAAATGAGAGAAAAAGGATTATTGCTACTCGAGACTTGATTCTTTTAGTCCTCATACTTACAACTCTTCTCCTCCCTAACTATTTGGTGAGAAGTGGTCCATATCTTCAAAAGATATTGATTTGGGGTATTCTCTCATTATTAATGATAATTTATGCCTTGAGAGTCATTCCAAGAGAAAAACTTGCGGATTGGATGAGGGAGAGCTGGTGGTTTATAAAGACTATTTTCCCTCTCCTCTTGATAGGTGTTTTTCTCGTTGGTATTATTGGAGAAATTCTGCCTGAGGAGTGGATAAAACATTGGCTCGGAGGGAATGGATTATCTGCCTCGTTTCTTGCAACTTTAATTGGGGGTGTGAGTTACTTTGCCACCATGACAGAAGCACCTTTTGTAGATACTCTCATGAAATTAGGAATGGGGGAGGGACCAGCCTTGACATTATTGCTTACAGGACCTGGATTGAGTTTGCCAAATTGGCTCGCAATAGCAAGAGTCTTTGGGATTAAGAAGGTTTTAATTTATGTACCAACCATAGTAATTCTTGGAACATTGATTGGTTGGTTCTTTGGGAATTTCATATTTTGAAGGAGGTGATAATATGAAGATTGTGGTTGCAGGACCTGGTTGTCCAAGATGTCAGGCAACTGAGAGGAATGTATTCGATGCCTGTGCAGAGCTTGACCTTGCAGCTGATATTTCCCATGTCTACGATGTTAAGGAGTTTCAAAAACTGGGTGTTGTCATAACACCAGCTGTGATTGTAGATGGGAAGATAGTGGTATCTGGAAAAGTTCCAACAGTTGAGGAGTTAAAGAAAATTCTCATGGTGAAACTATGAGGGAAATAAGATACAAGCCAATAGGCGTTATTCATTCCCCTTTCAAAGATGTTAAAGGGATGCCTATACAGCCAGCTGGAGCCAAAAATGTTGAAGGATATGTAGAAATAGAGTTAGAGTATGAAGAGGGTCTTAATGATATTGAGGGATTTTCCCATATAATCTTGATTTACCATTTCCACCTATCAGAAGGATACTTATTAGAGGTCAAGCCCTATATGGACAATAATCTGCATGGTGTATTTGCCACAAGAGCTCCAAAACGCCCTAATCCCATAGGAATTTCTGTAGTCAGACTCCAAAAGATTGAAGGTAGTAAGCTCTATATAAAAGATGTAGATGTTGTAGATGGTACGCCATTACTGGATATAAAGCCTTACGTTCCAAAATTTGACATTCGAAAAGTGGAGAAGATAGGGTGGCTCTCTGAAAGAGCAGATAGAGTACATAAGGTAAGGGCAGATGAAAGGTTTAAATAATTATCCAACTACTGATGATGTGGATACACAATTGCAAATTTGAGTAGAGATGTTACAGAGATTCTTTACATCTGTTAGGGATGAAATTGAAGAAAATGGAAAAAAATTTAAACCTTAACCAAATTTATCTTTGTGTTGTAGAAGGATGCACTTGCTCCAATGAGATCAGTTAAACAAACATTTTTTAAATTCTTCACACCCTCCTCCCCTATTCAAAACATAAACTACCTTTTCCCACTCCTCTCCCCTCAAAGCTCTCTTCCACTTTTTCTCATCAAAAACAGACTTTGGTAAATGTCTTCTTGCCTTTAGAAAGAGTTCTATCTCTTTGGAGTCAGCATCTGGAACTGGGTCATTTTTATCTCCAAAGGCAATGTTGCAGATAGCCTTTAGATAGAAATCCTCTGGTCTTGAAAAATCCATTCCATCTCCAAAACCATTCTTTCCAAAGCCTGAAAGAGAAAGTTTTTTTTGCTATGGCTATGAGAAATGCTTCTATCGATATAGGCATTTCTTCTCCATCTATCTCAACAATTTCAGTTATAGGTGGAACCATAGGTTGTCTCTTAAGGATTTTGTAGGGGGTTACCTCCCTTCTGAGTAGGAAAACTTTTTTATACTCTCCCAAAAACTCAACTCATGAAGCTCATCTTTCTTGGAACTGCAGCCTCAAAGCCCACTCTCTCGAGAAATCTTACAGCCATTGCTCTACAGTTCGAGGGAGAGGTGATTCTCTTCGACTGCGGGGAGGGAACTCAAAGACAGATGCTCCGAAGAGTCTCTCCTTCAAAGATATCCAATATCTTCATCTCCCACTTCCATGGGGATCACTACCTTGGACTTGGAGGACTACTTCACACTCTGAGCTTGAACAAGAGAGAAAAGCCTTTAAACATCTTTGGACCTGAAAACACGAAAAATTTTCTTCAAAGTCTCTTCTCCTCTGGATACTTTGGAATTAACTTCAAGGTTCGCTTGAGAGAACTTGGAAATACCAAGCTTGAGTTCGAGAAATACTTCATACATTCCTTCAAAGTTGAGCATGGAGTTCCAACGTTGGGATACCTTTTTTCTGAAAAAGACAAAAGAGGAAAATTCCTAAAGAATAAGGCAGAGAGTCTTGGAATAAAGGGAAGAATGTTCAAGGAACTTGAGATCAAAGGTAGAATTGAGGTAGAGGGAAGAGAAGTCCTTTTAGAGGATGTGACTGGAAAGATGAGAAAGGGAAAAAAGATAGTGTACTCCTCAGACACCAAACCTTGCAAGGCGCTTGAAAATTTTGCGAAAGATGCAGACGTTCTCATTCACGAAGCTACTTTCATGAGCGAGGAGGAGAGAGAGGGAACCTTTCATACCACAGTTAAGGAGGCGTGTGAGCTTGCAGGAAGGTGTAATGTTGGAAAGTTGGTTTTGACCCACTTCTCCCAGAGATACTCCCAAGAGGAAATTTCAAAAGAGGCTAAAAGGTACTTTGAGAATGTAATAGTGGCAGAAGACTTCCTTGAATTAGAAATCTAAATACCCCAAACCTTTTAAATTTTCTTCATATACTGTTTCAATGAGAATAGGCTTTCTCCTAAACCCCATTGCAGGAATGGGGGGAGCAGTGGGGCTCAAAGGCACCGATTCCCAAGAAATTCTTGAGGAAGCTATAAGAAGAGGAGCTTTGAAAATTTCAGCAAAGAGAGCGATAAAAACCTTAAAGCCTCTTTCAAATGAGGATATAGAATGGTTTACCTGTAAGGGGGAGATGGGAGAGGATGTTTTGAAAGCCTCTGGAATTTACAATTTCAAAGTCTCATATGAGCCTGATAAAAAAACAAGTGCAAAAGATACCAAGAAAGCTTGTGAGTCTTTCATCAGAGAGGATGTTAATCTTGTTCTATTCTGTGGTGGAGATGGCACTGCAAGAGATGTCTTAAGTGTGGTTTTAAAGAAAGTACCTATCTTGGGAATTCCTTCAGGAGTAAAGATGTTTTCTGCAGTCTTTGGCATCAATCCAGAGATAACTGCAAGAATCGTTTCTGACTTTCTCAATGATAGAACAGAAATAAGGGAAGAAGAGATTTTGGACATCTCAGAAGAGGACTATAGAAAGGGAAGATTGGAGGTTAAGCTCTACGGTTATGCCTTGGTACCCACAGAAGAGACTCTTACACAAACCTCAAAGTCAGAGTTTGCAAGCTCCTCTGAGGAAGAGGCAAAGAGGGAAATAGCAGAGTTTGCTTTAGAGTTCATGAGAGATAGTTCTTTATACATTCTTGGAGCAGGCACCACTGTAAAGACAATCTCTGAGGTTCTTAAGGTTGAAAAGAGTCTTTTGGGAGTGGATGTTGTCAAGAATGGAGAACTTTTGGCAAAGGATGTTTCAGAGAAAGAGCTTTTGGAAATCCTTGAAAAGGAGAAGAGAGCAAAAATAATAGTATCCCCAATTGGAGCCCAAGGATTTGTCTTTGGGAGAGGAAATCAGCAAATTTCATCCAAGGTTATAAAAAAGATTGGAGTTGAGAACGTAATCATAGTCGCAACGCCCCACAAGCTTCAAAACACCAGAACTCTATACGTGGACACTGGAGATGAAGAGCTTGATAGAGAGCTCTCAGGTTATAAACAGGTAATCTCTGGCTACAGAAGGGCTCAGATGAGAAGAGTTTTAGGAGGTTCAAAGCTTTCCTAAGGGATTGGTGTACAAACTCTAGAGGCTCAATCCAGAGAGAACGCTACCCCCTCTACTCTCACAATTTTATCCTCAATCTCAAAATTCACATCCAAGAATTGCTCACAAACCCAGATGTTCGTTTTCAAATGCTCTGTTAACTTTGGAACGACGATCTCCGATTTTCCCTTGGCTAATGCCATATAGGGTATGAGCTGGTCTCCCAGATACCTATCTATGGTTTTATCTTCAAGGTAAGAGAAAAGCTCTTTTGCAGCCTCTCTTCCCACAACCTCTGCAGGCTTTCCCTTCTTACCAAGAGCAGAAGATGCTAAAAAGCCTTCATCTGTTTCAGCCCATAAGGTTATTCCAGAGCCTTTCGGACCTTCAGATTTCTCGACCAAAACCTTGGCATCGTATGAATTTTCAATTAAGAACTTTCTTGCTGACTTTTTTTGCCTCTCTGCCACGTTTTCAATGGTGGAATGGGATATCCCATGAATTTTTGAAACCTTTGAAAAATCTCTCATCACAAGGGGTTTCAAAACCTTAGTTTTATGAATTTCTATCTCCACAGAACCCCCACCTCTTGGGTAGTAACCTCTTTTAAAGAGCCTCCCGTGAGATCTAACTCCCATCTTCTCTAAGGTCTTTAGAGTGACGTTTTTCAAATAGTCAAAGGGAGGAGACCATGAGACATCGGTTCCTCCTTTGAGATAAACCGAAAGTCCATGAAAGCTTGCAGGAATGGTTAGAGCCTGGAGAACGAGAGTTACAGAGCCTGCAGTGGGAATTTCTACCTTAAGTCTTTTCTTCTCAATACTTTGAGGTTCAAATAAAATCTCCCTTGATCTCAAAAAAAGTCCCTTGGTTTTGGCACCACAGATATTCCCCAATGCATTTAGAGTGAAGAGATGCTGGGGGGAAAGTCCTTTTTTTGGTCTGTTCTCTCTGATTTTTGAAATCCTTAAAGGTTTTTTAAGAAGTACCGAGAGTCCTACTGCAGTTCTTAGAATCTGTCCACCCCCCTCGCCATGAGAGCCATCGATTTTGAGCATGTTTTCAATTGAGGTTGCATAAGTTTATAAACTTTCTCTAAAAAAGATTTCATGAAATTTGGATACTCCAGGAAAAATGAATTCCACACATACGTTATCTTAGACCAAAAAATCAGAGAAATCATGCTTCCTTCGAGAAAAGAGAAGATATTTGACCTTTCAAGAAGCAGAAAGGCAGATGAATTGGCCTCAATGGTGAATGAGTGGATTTTTGAGGGAAAAGTATTTTACGAGGAGTACCATCGGTGGGGTACTCCTTTCGGAAGAGAAGTTTGCAAAATTGTGGAAAAGATTCCAAAAGGGAAAGTGATGAGCTATCAAGAGGTTGCAAAGAAAATAGGCTCAAAAGCCTTTAGGGCAGTAGGAGGGGTAATGGCAAAAAACCCAATTCCTCTTCTAATCCCATGTCATAGGGTAATTAGAAGTGACAGAACCCTTGGAGGATATGGGGGCGGGGTATGGATGAAAAGACAGATCTTAGAGCTTGAAGGAGTGGAGTTTGGGGGAGAAAAAGTTAAAAAAGAGTTTCTACTCTAAAATCAACCGAAAAATTTATATAGAAAGAAAACTCATAATTATAAGAGGTGGAAAAACCATCATGAGAAAAATAATTGGCATTGCTTTGTTTACATGCCTTGCTTTTACAATTGCTGTGCTTGCAGAT
>JBHIDS010000059.1:0-12157 GCA_046760205.1 Candidatus Methanofastidiosia archaeon | reverse complement strand
TTCATTTAATCACCTTCCTTTTTAGTATTGATTTTGGCAAAGAATATTTGTAAAAGGTTCCAATTGGGTCAACAATCCCATCCAACAGGCTTTCAATATCTTCATCTGCCAAATTCTCCTCATCCTCAACTCCCAATATTGATGCTATTGCTGAAATCATTTTTGCCCCCTGATCCTTTACCCCAGGAGTTGGCCCTCCACAACCTGTGCAAGGCATGTTTGCATCAAGACACCTTGCACTACATCCACCTCTTGTTGCAGGACCCAAACAGATAACTCCTTGGTCTAAAAAACACTTTTCAAAGTCAGCATCTATCTCATAGATTCTCTTTACCCCAATCATTTTCTTTTCCTTCTTCTCCCTCTTACACTCATCACAAACAGCTTTTTCAGGAGCCAAAAAAGAACCTTTTGGTGGGAGTTTTCCTGATGCTATAGCCTGAACTGCATCCCATATCAAGTTTGTTGGAGGAGGACAGCCAGGAATGTAGTAATCAACTTCCACAACATCATCCAAAACCTTTACTGTGTCATAGAATTCTGGAAGAGTTAACTCACCCTCCTTTACCTTTGTTTTAGTTTTTGGAAATATTCCCTCAGGATTTTCAGTAGATGGAGTTGATTTGTAGGCTACCTCAAAAACCTCATCTCTGTTTGCAAGGTTTGCAAGACCTGGAATACATCCATCTATTGCACAAGAACCAAAGGCTACCAAAACCTTTGATTTTTGACGTAAGAGTTTTGCCATGTGTTCGTTTTCTGAGGTGCGGATTGCACCGTTAAAGAGACATACATCAATGTAGTTGTCTTCCATTGCTTCAACATCTTTGTACTTTACATCTATTGCAACAGGCCATAAAACAATGTCTGCAATTTCTACAACATCCAAAATCTTTTCATCTATATCTAGGACTGCAATCTCACATCCTCCACAGGAGGCTGCCCAGTACAGGGCAAGTTTCAGTTTTTCCATTCAATCACCCCTTTTTAGAGGTCCGAGTTTTAAAATTTCTCCTGTCATTTCATCAGCAATCCGTTTTACTTTTTCCCCTTCAGAGGCAGAAATCCATTCCATTCTCAACCTTTTCCTCTCTATGCCAAATTCTTCAAGTAATCTTTTAAGAAGTAACATTCTTCTTCTTGTTTTGTAGTTTCCCTTGATGTAGTGGCAGTCTCCTGGATGGCATCCACCAACAAGAACTCCATCTGCTCCCTTTGCAAAGGCATCCAAAATGAACTGGGGGTCAATTCTTCCTGAACACATCACTCTGATAATGTTGATATTTGGTGAATATTTCATCCTGGAGATACCAGCAAGGTCTGCTGCAGTATAGGTACACCAGTTGCAAAAGAATGCCACAATCTTTGGTTTAAATTTATTGCCATCAGACATGGGTAAGCACCCCCTTGATTTCCTCAAATATTTCTTCATCTTCAAATAGATTTTGTTTTATAGCGGAAGAGGGACATGCTGCAACACACACACCACACCCTTTACACAAAGCCTCGTTAATCACTGATACTTTCTTCTCTTCTTCAAAGGAAATAGCATTGTAGGGACAGAGGGAAATACAGGTTTGACATCCTGAACAATTCTCCTCAAGGATAAAGGCAGTGTTTGGTTCAAGTTCAATTGAGCCAGAGTCAATCAGTGCAAGGGCCTCTGCGGCAGCAGCCCCAGCCTGTGCTACAGTGTCTGGGATATCCTTAGGTCCCTGACAGCATCCTGCAAGGAAAATTCCATCAGTGAAGGTGTTTACAGGTGCTAATTTTGGGTGTCGCTCCATAAAGAATCCTTCTTGAGAACAGGTGATGTTGAACATTTTCCTGACTTCTTGAACATCTGCCTGAGGTTCAAGACCCACACTTAAGATTACCATGTCCAAAGGGATTCTCCTTACAATACCTAAAAGTGTGTCTTCCACCTGAACTACAAGCTTTCCCTCCTCTTCAGGTGTTGTTGCCCAGTCTGTGACCTCTGCAACCTTACCTCTAATCATGTGAACCCCTTCTTCAGATACTCGGTTGTAGAATTCCTCAAAGGACTTTCCAGGAGTTCTCATGTCTATGTAGAAGTTGAAGGTTTCGGCATCGGTACGCTCCTTTATCAGGTGGGCAAGCTTTAGAGAGTACATGCAGCACACACGGGAACACCAGAGGTTGTATTTTTCATCTCTACTTCCAACACAGTGAATAATACCAACAGTTTTTGGTTTTTCTCCATTCTTTAAAACAACTTCACCTCCAGTTGGACCTGCCGAGTTGATAAGTCTTTCCACTTCAAGACTGGTGTAAACATTTGGGTAAACTCCATACCCATACTCTGAAATTCTGGATGCATCAAATACCTTAAATCCTGTGGCGAGAACAATAGTGCCAACAGAAATCTCTTTGATTTTTTCCTTCTGCTCAAAATCAATGGCATTGCGGTCTCCACATACCTCCACACAAGTTTTTTTACATTTTCCTGTTTTAAATTGAATACATGTTTCAGGGTCTATAACCACAACCTGAGGCACTGCTTGGGGGAATGGTATGTAGATAGGCTTTCGCTTTCCCAAACCTAGATTGAATTCATCTGGAAAACGTGCATCTTTGTAAACACATGCTTCAATACATTCCAAACATCCCACACATAAGTCTTCTCGAATGTATCGTGGTCTTTTTTTGACTTGAACAGTGTAGTTTCCCACATAACCATCTACACTGACAACATCAGAATATGTCAAAAGAGTGATGTTGGGATGAGACTTCACTGCTGTCATTTTTGGAGTCAGGATACAGGCAGCACAGTCCAAAGTTGGAAATGTTTTGTCAAACTTTGCCATGTGTCCTCCAATGGTAGGTTCATGCTCCACAAGGTAAACCTTTTTGCCTGCATTTGCCAAAGTCAGAGCTGAGTGGATCCCTGCAATCCCTCCTCCCACAACAAGAACATCTGGCTGAATGGAAACTTCCTCTTTCTCCAGTGGTTTGTGAAGCGCCACACGATAGGCAGCAGCTCTAATTAACTTCATTGCCTTTTCTGTGGCATCTTTTCTGTCTTGTGTAACCCAAGAATCCTGTTCTCGAATATTTACCATTTGAAAGAGAAAAGGATTGATTCCTCCCTTTTCTGTTGCATTTCTAAAGGTATGTTCATGGAGCAACGGGGAACAGGAAGCCACAACAATGCGATTGAGTTTTTTGTCCCTTATATCCTCAACAATCAAAGCTTGTCCAGGATCTGAACACATGTATTTGTATTCTCTTGCAACAACAACATGGGGGAGAATTGAGGCAAATTCCACAACTCTCTTTACATCCACAGTCCCTGCAATGTTTGTTCCACAATGGCACACATAGATACCAATTCTAACTTCTTCATTATACATTTTCTTTCTCCTCCTCTTTTTTCAATTCAAGACTTTCTTTAACCAATTCTATAATATCTTTTACAACTATTTTTCCTTCATTTCCTGTAGTTTTCACAGCATCTCGAAACATGCTAACTTCCTTTGGGCAAGCTACAACAAAATATTCAACTCCTTGAAGTTTTACAGCTTCGCGGATTCTATTCTCTGCAGGACGTTCTTTGATTCCAGGTACATCCTCCATCCATATTCTTCCTCCTCCAGCACCGCAGCAAAAGGAATTTTGGCGAGAGCGAGGCATTTCCACAATGGAAGCCCCTAATGCTTCAAGAACACGACGGGGAGCATCATAGATATTGTTGTAGCGCCCTAAATAACATGGATCATGATAGGTTACTCTACAAGAAATTTTCTTTTTTATGGGAAGTTTTCCTTCCCGAATCAAACTATCCAACAATTCCACAACATGAAGAACAGGATAGTTTCCATTATAATTGGGGTATTCATTTTTTAGAGTGTTGTAGGTATGGGGGTCTGTAGTCAGGATTTTTGAAAATTTGGCTTTGCTTAAAATTCTCAAATTCTTTTCTACAAGCATCTCAAAAAGCCCTTCCTCACCTATGCGTCGGACATCATTGCCTGCATTTCTCTCACTTTCGTATAAAATTCCAAAATCTATTCCTGCTTTATGAAGAACTCTTGCTGTCTTTTGCGTAATCTCCCTAACCGCTGGGTCATATGAGGCATAATCACCAACAAACCATAAATATTCTGTCTCTTCTTTTCGAGCATCCTTTATCTTAAATTCCAAATCCGAAGTCCATCTTGCCCTCATTCTATCTGACTGCCCAAAGGAGTTGCCGTAGCGGGTTAGATACATCAAAACATCTTGGAGTCTTGTGTCAAGGATTCCCTGCTCCACCATATAGCGACGCATGTCCACAATAGTGTTAATGTGTTCTACAAATACTGGACACTCCTCAACGCAGGCTCTGCATGTTGTGCAAGACCAAATCTCGTTAGACGTGACAATGTCGTATATTGAAGTTTCCTTTCCCTTCAAAAAGTTTTTTTCCATGCAAACTTTGAGTTCTTGTATTATTTCTTTTGGGGAGAGGGGCATGCCACTTGCATAGGCTGGACATGCATCTTGACACCTCCCACACCTTGTGCAGGCATCAAAGTCAAGCATTTGTTTCCAGGTAAAGTCCTCCATTTTGGATACTCCCATGTACTCCCTTTCTTCAAAGTCAGGTATTGATGGCAAGGCTCCCTTTGGTTGGTATGATCTGAAGAAAATATTGAGGGGCGAGGTTAGGACATGGAGGAATTTTGTGGATGTTATAAGGAGTAAAAGAAGCAGGGATAGAGAGGAGTGAAAAACCCAGCTAAAAACATGTAGTTGCTTTGTTGAATTCTCACTCAAACCTTTAAGAAATCCTGAAAGATACCAACCAACAAAAGACCATTTCTCAAAATCAGGTTTTGTTGTTTTAATTCTCAAAGCCTCAATAAAAAATCCTGAAAAGACAATAACAAGGAGAAGAACAAGAATAACTGCATCATCCCATCTGTTGTCAAGTTTTTCTGGTTTTTTAATGTATCTTCTGTACAAAGCCATCAAAACTCCAAGACCCAGTATCACTCCAAAAGAATCCATTAAAAAGGAGAAAAAAATATAAAATTTTCCATAGAAAAAGTGTAGGGGAGTATCTGCCTCAAGAGTTACAATTGCAGTTCCAACCATCAGCATGACAAACCCTGAAAACATTAACATGTGCATTATTCCAGCATATTTATTTCTGAAAAGTTTTTTTTGAATAAAACCATACAAAATCAAATCTATGAATCTTCTTTGAGGTATGTCAAATCTCATCTCACCTCTTCCCTTTCTCCACATCTTTGACCTATGATACAGAGCGTAGAGAATAAGGAGGGTAATAATGATGAACCCAATATAGTGTCCATATTCAATAAGTTTTTTGATGTTCCAGAAAATCTCCCTTGTAATATCATCAGACATGGTATCCCCCAAACATATAGTGGATAGGGGATTTGTCATTTGCTACCCTCCTCTCTTTTTTCGAATCACTTCAGTTAGAATTGGCAGAATTTCAAGGGCATCTCCCATCACACCATAATGAGATACATCAAAGATTGGGGCATTGGGGTCTGTGTTAATAGAGATAATGAGTTGAGCTCCCTTCATTCCCTCTACATGTTCTGGTGCTCCGCTGATTCCTGCTGCAAGATATAGCTTAGGTTTGACAATCATTCCTGATTTTCCCACCTGACGTGTCATGGGAAGCCATCCTTGGTCAACAATAGGGCGCGAGGCACAGAGAGCACCACTCAATGTTGTTGAAAGTTCTTCTGCAAGAGGCAGATTCTCCTTGTTCTGTATTCCTCGCCCAACAGCCACAAGAATATCTTCCTTGGTAATGTCCACATCTCCAGGTTCAGGCTCGATATATCTCCTGAACTGGATTTTTAAGGATTCAAGGGCAGGAGAAATTTCTTCTACGTAGGGAGTTTTTGTTGATTTTCCCTTATCAGCTGGAAACACACCAGAAGAAATTCCAATAACAGCTTGATTTTTTATAGGTTGAACCTCAGCCTCGATTTTTCCTCCATAAAGAACACAAGTTGCAAGGATCTTTTTATCCTCAACTTTGAGACCTTTGCAGAAGTTCACAAAAGGCAAGTTCAATTCAGAAGAAAGCAAGGAGCCTATTCCCAGCGTTATGTTTGTGCATCCAACTAAAAATATGTCTGGATTTCTTTCTTTCAAGATTGGTAGCAAAGTTTTGAGGCATGATTCTGGTGTCATTTCTGAAAGAGCTTCGTGTTCCACATACAAAACTGAATCAGCCAACCCAAGGGAGGAAGACATTTCTTTTGCTTTGTGTCCCAGAAGGACTGCTGTTAAATTATAGTCCAATTTATCAGCAATCTCTCTTCCTATACCAAGCATCTCAAAAGTGATTTCTGAAATTTTTCCTCTCTGGTGTTCTACCAAAACAAAAATGTTTCCCTTCATGCACCCACCTCCTTCAGCAACCCACGCTTTGCAAGAATCTCGTAAATTTTAGCTGCAACTTCTTCTGGAGAACCTTCTATGATTTCTGCACGTTCCACAACAGGCTTATACATTTTTTTTACTTCTAAGTTGAAGTGAGGTTCAACATCTAAAGACAAGGATTCAATTTGCGCAGACCTCATTGCTCCACGAATTTTAGCTACAGGAACATATCTTGGTGGCTTTTCTGCAGACTGTATACCAAGAATTACTGGCAGAGGAGCCTCAAATTCTCCACGAAGCCCTCCTGCAAATTCCTTTACAAGAGATAAGGATTGAGATTCTTCATCAAAGGAGACTCCAGTTATTACTCCCAAATATGAAAGTTTTAAAAAAGAGGCAAGAAATGGAGCCACTTGTCCATCAAGGTCATCAATTGCCTGAACTCCTGTGAGATATAAGTCAAAAGAAGTGTCTTGAAGGGCAGAGGCAAAAATCTTTGCAGCTGTTAGGCTATTTAATGTCTCAACTTCACAAGATATTTTTATAGCGCGGTCAGCGCCTTTGGCAATTGCTGCGTAAAGGGCATCATCAATTTCAGGGGCATCTATTGCCATCACTGTGACTTGTCCCCCATATTTTTCTTTTAAAATGAGAGCCTGTTCCAAAGCATGGTCATCTGACTCGTTGGGAATAAAGCGGAGCCATTCACTATCAAGGGCCTTGCCACTGGCATCAATTTCCAGCTCCTCTACAGTATCAGGCACCATTTTCATCAAAACCACAATATTCATTTCCTCACCTCATTGCCTCATCTAAAAGCTCTACAACATCTCGAACTATCAACTTATCCTCATAACCCAAAACTTTTATGGCATCTTCAAATCTTGAAACTTCGTAGGGGCATGATACAGCAAGAACATCAGCACCTGTGGCAATTGCTTCCTTTGCTCTTCTTTCAGAAAGTCTTTCCAATCCCAACACTTTGAAATAAGTGTCAAGCCACATTCCTCCTCCTCCGCCTCCACAGCAAAGACTGTTTTCCCTATTATGAACCATCTCCACCAAGCGAATGCCAGGAATTGCAGAAAGCAATGCTCTAGGTTCTTCATAAAATCCATTGTGTTTTCCCAAACAACATGAATCATGATAAGTCACAACATAATCCAACTTTTTTTTCAGAAGAGGTTTCAGCTTTTTTAGGTGTTTTGCAAGGAAAGGTGTTATCTGCTCGAGAGGGAATTTAAATCCACGACATGGATACTGATACTTAAAGGCATCGTAGGCATGAGCACCGCTGCTCACTATTTTATTGAATTTATATTTTTTAAGGGTTTTTATGTTTTTATCAGTTAAATCATCGAAGAGTCCTACTTCACCCTCTAGGCGAGCACACTCTCCAGCACATCTTTCTTCATTTCCGAGGATGGCAAAATCAATTTCTAAGGCATTGAGAATCCTTGCTGTTGCCTTTGTTGCATCCTTTCCCCTGGGATGATAGGAGGAGTAGCATTCCACCCACCACAAAACATCTGCAGGTCTTGGATCCTCAGAGAAAATTCTCACAGGTACATCAACTTCCTTCACCCAATCTGCCCTTTTTCTTGGTGATTCTCCCATTGGATTTCCATATCTAAAAGTGTTTTCCAATGCCCTCTGCAATTCCTCTGGAATTTCTGGAAGAGATTCAAAAACCTTCACCTTCACAGCTGGAAGCAACAAATGGGTGAGTTGGATTTTTCGTGGACATTTCACCATACAAGAGTAGCAAGCTACACACAGTAAAAGATCAGGATTTCTGAGCACTTTCTCAATCATCCCTGCTCTTAAAAGACCAATAATTCGTCTTGGTGGATACTGCATTGCATATCCATGGGGGCACGTCCCCACACACATCCCACACTGAATACATGTTAAAATTTTTCTACCTTCCTCACTATCAAACAAATTCTCTAAAGAAACATCGCACATACTTGAATCAAACTGCTCCATTTTCGAAGGGGAAAAATCTTCCTTCAACACATAACCACATCCTTTTTACATATGTATAGTTTACATATTTAAAGCTTATAAATGTTTCGGTATCTTACTCTTGTGTTTTATCTCACTCTTCTCGCAGGGCTTTCTTTTCAGTTTTCATAGTTTTTTAGGGTTTTCATGGCTTTATAAAATTTCTTTAACAAAAAATTTGAAAAATAGTATTTTTAACTTAAAAGTTAATAGCTTCTCCTGATGTGATGCACAACTTCAACCGAAAAGTTTTTAAACAAAGTATGCTGTTGAAAAGTTATGCAAACCAAAAACCAAATAGAAAGTTTGAAAAAACACTCTTCTAATTTTGGTTGGCGATTCTAATCTTATTTTGCATAGGTTTTCCTGGATTTAGAATTTAAATTTCTTTCTAATTTTTAAAATCTAAGGAGGTGATAAATTGATATCAAAAGAAGATCATGAAAAAATAAGAAAAAAGTATGAAAAAATATGCATACACAAGGAGATTGATAAAAATTATATAAATATCTCTCCATTTGAAGCTTATGCGAGAATCAGGAAACCTTATTCCTTTCTCCTTGAGAGTGCGGAGTTTGATAAGACTTCCAAATTTTCATTTCTTGGAGTCTCTAGAGAACAAGTCTCTTTGAAAAACAAATCTGTTGAAGCTTTGAAAAAGTTTGTTAGAAAGAAAACTTATTTTGACAAGAATATCTCAAGATTTGTTGGAGGGATAGTTGGTTTTGTTTCCTACGATATGGTGAGACAGTTTGAGAGATTGCCAAAATTAACATCTGAGAATTCAATCCCAGATGCCTTATTCTTGGTTACAGATGATTGCATTGTTTTTGATCATAAATTAAAAAAGACATATATCATTGTTACCTTGGACAATCATGAAAGCTATCAGAATGGTAAAGAAAGAATTGATTTACTAGAAGAGAGATTAAAGGAGAACAAGAGTTTGAAAACCTTTAAAAGCTACAAAGAGTTTCATTCAAATATCTCCAAGAAAGATTTTGAGGAGATGGTTAGGAAAGCCAAAGAATATATCTATGCAGGAGACATTTTTCAAGTAGTTCTTTCAAGAAAGATTGAGGTAGATGCTGAAGTTGATCCTCTGTTAATTTACAAGACCTTGAGAAGGATAAATCCATCGCCATACATGTACTTTTTGGATTTTGAGAATCTTTTTATAATTGGGAGTAGCCCAGAGGTTCTGGTTAGATTGGAGGGAAATAGAGCTTTGGTGAGACCCATTGCAGGGACTAAAGGTAGGGGAAAAACTCCAAAAGAAGATGAATTGCTTGAAAGAGAAATGTTATCAGATGAGAAGGAGAGGGCAGAACATGTGATGCTTTTAGATCTTGGGAGGAATGATTTAGGAAGAGTTTGTGAATTTGGCTCAGTTAAAGTGGATGAATTTATGACAGTTGAAAAGTACAGCCATGTTCAGCATTTGGTCTCAAGTGTTTCTGGAAAGCTAAAAGAAGGTTTGGATGCCTTTGATCTTTTCAGAGCAACTTTTCCTGCAGGCACTGTAAGTGGTGCTCCAAAAATAAGAGCTATGGAAATAATTGAGGAATTAGAAAAGGAGAGAAGAGGACCTTATGCTGGAGGAGTGGGGTACTTTTCGTACAACGGCAACATGGACTTTGCAATAACAATTAGAACCTTGATCGTCAATGAAAACAAGATTACAGCTCAGGGAGGAGCGGGAATTGTTGCAGATTCTGATCCAGAATTTGAGTACTATGAGACTGAGAAGAAGTTGGAAGCTTTGAGAGAGGCAGTTCAGGAGGCTTTAAAATGAGAGTATTGGTAATTGACAACTATGATTCCTTTGTATACAATCTAGTTCAGTACATTGGAGAGTTTGCAGAGGTTGATGTGGTAAGAAATGATAAGGAAATAAATGTCAATGGTTATCATAGGATTGTGATTAGTCCTGGTCCTGGACATCCAAAAAATATCCCAAAAATTGTAACTCTCATAGAAAGGTATTCAAAAAGGATTCCCATATTGGGGGTCTGCCTTGGACACCAGGCGATCTCTCTGGCTTTTGGAGGAAATGTTAAGAGAGCAGATAGAGTGGTTCATGGAAAGACTTCTCTGATTTACCATGATGAAAAGGGAATTTATGAAGGAATTTCCAATCCCTTCAAAGCTACAAGGTACCATTCTTTGATCGTATCTGATATTCCAAGCAGTTTGCATGTGAGCGCAATTTCTGAGAAGGGGGAGATAATGGGAATTAGACATAAAAAGTATCATGTTGAGGGGGTGCAATTTCATCCAGAATCCATTTTGACTCTGGAAGGTAAAAAGATGGTAAAAAATTTTTTGGGGTGGTTGAATGATTGAGAAAGCTATAGAAGATTTGGTGGATAGAAGAAATCTCTCAGAAGAGAAGGCAATGAAAGCGATGGGAGATATAATGAAGGGAAAAGCCACAGAAGTCCAGATTTCTGCATTTCTTGTTGGCTTAAGAATGAAAGGAGAGACTTCTGAGGAGATTGCAGGTTTTGCGAAATGTATGAGAGAAGAATGTATCAAGATACATACCAATGTTGAAGGATTGGTTGACACTTGTGGAACTGGAGGAGATGAGATAAAAACCTTCAACATCTCCACCACTTCGATGTTTGTGATTGCAGGAGCTGGAATTCCAATAGCAAAGCATGGCAACAGGTCTGTGACGAGCAAGGCTGGATCTGCAGACGTTCTCGAGGCTTTGGGAGTAAACATAAATTCAAACCAAAAAGATGTTGAAGAAAACATAAAAAAAATTGGAATTGGTTTTATGTTTGCACCAAATTTTCATCCAGCAATGAAGTATGCAATGCCTGTAAGAAAGATGTTGAAAATTAGAACGGTCTTTAACATTTTAGGACCCCTAACAAATCCTACTGGAGCAAGGCGCCAAATCTTGGGAGTCTACACTTCAGAGATTCTTGAAAAGATTGCTTACTCCCTTGAAAAGCTTGGAACAGATCACTCCTTTGTTATTCATGGGGATGGCATGGACGAAGTTACCACCTTAGGGAAAACCCTGGTAGCTGAAATAGATGATGGTGTAAAGTTTTTTAAGCTCTACCCAAAGGATTTTGGGTTTGAAAAAGCCAATTTAAATGATTTAAAAAGTTCTGGCGTGAAAGAAAACGCAAAGATAATCTATGATATTCTCAAAGGAAAAAAGGGAGCGAAGAGAGATATTGTCCTTGCCAATGCAGCTTTGGGAATAATTGCTGGAGGAATTACAGGAGATTTGAGAAAAGCGGTGGAAATTGCAGAAGAAAGTATTGATTTTGGAAAGGCATTTGGAAAACTCGAGATGCTTGTCAGAGAAGGAGGGAATATTTCAATTTTAGAGGAATTTGGTGAGTAGATGGATATCCTAGACAAAATGACAAAGCAATCCTTAGAAACAATAAAGAGGGGATATTACGACGTAGATTTTGAATCCGAAAGAAAGAAACTCTCTCTAAAAGAAAGTTTGAATGAAAGAGAATTTTCTTTGATTGGAGAGTTAAAATTTGCCTCTCCCTCTCTTGGAGAATTGAGGAAAATCAAAGACTATGAGGTGATTGCAAAAACAATGGAAAAATACTGTGCTGGAATTTCCATTCTCACAGAACCCAAGAACTTTTTGGGGAGTTTGGAGAGATTTTTGAGAGTGAGAGAAATTGTGGATTTACCATTACTCATGAAAGATTTTGTGATTTCTGAAGATCAAATCAAAGCTTCAGAGAGAATTGGAGCAGATGCAATACTCCTAATTTTTACACTGGCG
>JBHIDS010000058.1:0-12206 GCA_046760205.1 Candidatus Methanofastidiosia archaeon | reverse complement strand
AGCCATAAATGTCCCATGTACCATTTCTCTCATCCCTCCAGACAACTATGTTCTTATATATGGCTGGTGCATCTTGATCGAATTTGTTTGTTGTTATTTGAAATTCTTTTATCTGGGCATTGGCAGTCAAAATCAATCCTAATGTTAGAGTCAGGGTCATAATTTTCCTCATATTTTTCCTCCTTTAAATATCAAATTTCATGTGTTGGAAGAATTGAACCAAAAAAGTATATAAGCTTTTCTAATGGACTCTTTCGAAAAGAAGAGTAAATGCTTTAACCATAAAGATTGTACTAAATTACAATTCCTTCTTATGTAATCAGTAAGCCTTTATACAATATCACTTTACACCAAAATCCTTTTCGGTGGAATTTTGCAACACAGCAGTTCTACAGATTTTATTAACTTATTGAGTGATGGAGGTACTGTTAAGTAAAGTGAGGTGAACTCTAAAAATTCTCTATTTTTATTGGGTTCTGGTTGGGGTTAGGAGGTTGATTGATGACTCCAGTATATCTGATTTCTGAACCGTTAAATTGCTGTCATGTTCATTGGAGGGTTAGCAGAGATCGAGGGATAGTGCAACGATTCTGCCGAAGGCATAAAACCTACAGAATTCAAAAACCTGTGGTAAATAGAAATTCTTTTAAAAAGCGAAAAGTTTAAATAGTTGCATAAATTGCTTTGGTCATATAGGTATGAAAAATCATACTTTATGCAAAAGCCGATAAAGATGTATGAAAAACATAATGGGAAACATTTTTGATATTAAACTAGGAGATACTGTACTGTGATTAGGTGATGAAAGAAAAGATTTGGTTATAGTTAAATCAAGTTTAGTAAAAGAGTTTGCTTTTAAAGCAATGTTGGCTCTTGGAGGGTCTGGACATCACAAAATAAAATAGAGGATAAAAATGAAAAACAAACTCATTCCACCAGCATATTTTAATATATTCTTTGTGTTGGCTATAGGATTACATTTTATTTTGCCTATTGAGAGGATAATTTACTCACCGTATACATATCTAGGATTCATATTCATTTTGTTTGGAATAGTTCTAAATATTTGGTCTGTTAGACTGTTAAAGAAAAAGAACACAACTATTAATTTCTATGAGACATCCAATAAATTAGTGATAGATGGTCCTTTTCGTATAAGCCGTAATCCAATATACTTAAGTGGAGTGATTTTATCTCTTGGTATTGTAATACTGCTTGGATCATTGATCACCTTTGTCTTTCCAATAGCATTGTTGTTAATTCTAAATAAACTTTACATTCCATTTGAAGAGATGAAATTAGAGAAAACATTTGGTAGAGAATATTTAAAATACAAACAGAAAGTTAGAAGATGGATTTGATAGACAGGTTTTCGAATTAGAGATAACATTCCCAGCATATACGAAGTTATGGTGTAGCAGAAATTTGGTTGACCAAAGTAAATCTTTAATCTGCTGCTATATGACCGAGCCGAAGGCAAGGCAAGAGGATAGCGGTCGCAGAATTCCAAACCCGCTTAGAGATTAATCTTTTCCTTTTTCTAATAGCTTTTTAAAATTTTCCCCTTCTTCCTTCATATGTTTTTTACCAAACTCAATTGCAGTCTCTATTTCTTTTTTAAAAAATTTAAGATAAAACCTCTCACATCTCATGTAAAGTATTGCAGTAAAAACAGAATTTGAACCTTTAGGTTCAATTAGCCATTCAAACTTAGGAGATGCTAACGATACAGGGAAAGAACATTTGAATACAATTTTCCTATTTGGAACAACTTCACCAACGGTTCCTTTGAGTTTTTTTATATTTCCCATCACAAATTCTTCAGCATAAAAGTGAGAATCCTCTTCCATTGGTTTTCCTTTAGTCCACTGGAATATAATATGGTCTTCTGGATGCCAAGTCTTGTAATTTTGTTCAAGGTCAGTAAAAAACCCCCAAATTTTTTCAGGTGTTGTTTTTATTTTTATTGAATCCTTTAATACTAACTAATTGTTTAAACAATACCATTTGTCACACCTCCAACATTACTTTAATACTTTATGGAACTCATGGTATCCGATTGGGGATGTAAATTTACTTTTATTATTTTTTGTCATATTGTAGTCTTTATTTTTGAATTATATAAATTTTACATGCATAGTCAATTTCATATAATGTTTAAGGATATATGAAGTTTTTGCGAAATGTAGTGTAGCAAAAATTTGGGAGAACGAGTGCAACGAAGTGAACCATATATCCTTTGTCATACGCCCCGACGACTGAAAGGAGAGCGCAGCGTGGCACGAAGCGTAGCGGAGTGAGTCGAGAAAAAGACCATTATATTTCATTTAAGAGATTTTTTACTTCTTCTGGATTTTTTCTAACAAGACGATTTTTCTTTAAATTTTCTTTCATTATTTTATCAATGATTTTATCCCTTCCTATCCATTTTTTCATAAAGTTGAAACCAAGTTTTGGATTTGCAGCGACAAATACGCTGATAGTGAATTCTAATCCTTTTCTTAAGACAACAAAATTGTTATCTCTATCCATTTGTTTTAAGACAACATCTGTGATTTCAAAACAAAATTTAGCTTTGACTTCATCAAGAAATTTGGGATGTGCTAATGAAACAAGGATTGCTCTTTTTTCAAGATTATTAGATTTTTTAATCCATTCTGAAAAAATTGTTTTCAATTCGTTAAAATCATGTTCTCCTATATTTTGAAATCCAAAAGCTACTCCTTCTCTCATTCTCCATCTTCCATCGTTTGCCAATTTTTTCAGGATTGTAATAATTTTCTTGTCTTTCTTTTTTGTATACATTTTTCCCAAACAGACAGCAGAACAAAATGCTAAAAATGATTTTGGGTTATTAACATCTGCTTGGTCTTCAGTTATTCTTGTCCATTTCAGCAAGACATCTAAATCATCGTATATTTCTGCAAATGCAAAAGCTAATTCTAAATTACCTCTTGGACCTGGAAGATTAGAATTCTCTATAATAAATTTCTCCAACTTTTTTGGATTATCAATAATTGGTTTCAGTTTCTTGATTAAATCGTCTCTTTTTCCCATAGTATTAAGTAAAAAATCTCCTGTATATAAAGTTTTTTAGGTCTTTTTCTCGATTTCATCTAACTTAGGTATATACGCTATGCGTATATCACTTGCAAGATATCAGCATTACATATATTCACCGAAATCGCAGATTTCGGGCACAGTCAGAAATTGCTTTGCAATTTATGAGAATACTCATTTTGAACGATTTTCTCATCTCCTTTTCATATTCATTTCTTTTCTTATATTTCTTTCTGTATCAAAGTATTCATCACTAGGTAATCTAACAGAACCAAAACGGGGTTGTCGAATCAATTACAATAGAATTTTTTTAATAACAATCAATTGAAACCTTCATAAAAATTATATGACCAAAAGATTCAAAAAGAATTCTATCTACATAAATTAGAATTTGTGTCTTAGGAAATCATAAGGACATTAGGTGAATTCAATGTCAAAGAAAATGAAACCCCAAACTCAATATAGCTTTGACGAAGCTAAAGAGGCAGCCACCCAAAATCTCACAGTTTTAGGAAATTTTGTGGAGAGTTTACATGAGCATTTTCTTGACGAAGCACTATTGAATTGGGCTATTGCGATACGCACAATCGAAAATAAAGTCAGACAAGCCTTAGGACCTTGTCTAACAAATTCTGAAATTTTGCAAATACGAAAATTTGGAGAAATATTAATCCAATTAAGGCCTGAGCTTACTTCTCAGCTCTCGCAGTTTTGGGACCTTTATCATGATATCTTCAAAATGATCTCTTCAGCCCAGAGCAGTTCAGGGTACAATCTCCGAGGCATAATAAATCAAATGGGACCCCAAATCGAAAAGTCGGAAAAGCTTGCAGAGAGAGTAGTATCAACCCCAAGAGTTAAGGTTTCTAATATTCTACGTCCAATGTCATTGTTGCTCGTTCACGTTGTAAGAACCCAAACTGTTGAGTGTGCTTTGCTGAAACAACTTAAAGATGCAGTCAAAAAATATGGTCTTCAGAACAAATATGATGTTTATGATATCTGTTCTGTTCAATCCAAAGTGAAAAAAGGCTCTCAATGGCGAACAGATGTCAGAGCAATCCGAGATGCCACTGCACATATGAAATTCGAAATCCACATGCATAAAAATGGTTGGTCTATAGAGTTTGATAATGATGAGAAAGGATATAATTTTCACAAACACTTCTCTCGAAAGGAATTTATGAAAATTTTCGATCTACATACTTTGCTATTCAAATTTCAATATCATCTGCTGCACATCTTAGAACTACTCCCAATCTTAACGACAAAACTTCAAAAACAGCCTTAACTGCTTATGATGGTCTTTAATCACAAACCTTATTAACCTTCCATCTTTTCTCAAAACATGGACATCTTCAAACTCCTTGAGAGTGGTGAGAGGGAAAACATCGAATTCAAGTCTAAACTGGATTCCGCTCATCTTCTAAAAGATAGAAAAGAGAGATTGATCTCTCAGATGAGGTTTCGGGTGGAGAGGGGAGGAGGCTTTGCAATCTATGTCTTGGGAGTTTATGATGACGGAAGAATATGTGGTTTGTCTCAAAGAGAGCTGGAGAATACTTTGAAGGTTTTGGAAGTCGTTTCAAAAGAGGCTGGATGTAGGATAACGAAAAGAGAACTCTTTGAGGATGGAGGATTCTTTTCAAAGATTTTGGTTGAGAAAAAGATTAAGAGTGAGAGAAAGGAACATATAATAATTGGGACTTTGGGTCATGTGGATCATGGAAAGTCCACCATCCTTGGAGCCATGATCACAGGACTGAGGGATGATGGTTCTGGAAAGTTGAGGCTTTTCTCTGACGTTTTGCCTCACGAGATAGAAAGGGGTCTCTCTGCAGAGCTCTCTCATCTAATCTATGGATTTAAAAGGGATGGAACTCCAATACACCTGAATAATCCTCTTGACAAGAAAGAGAGTGCAGAAGTTGTTTTAAAGAGTCATAGGTTCATATCCTTTGTGGACAACCCTGGACATGAGCCCTGGTTAAGAACAACCATCAGGGGAATTCTTGGGGGGAAGATAGACTATGCCCTACTCACCATCTCTTCAGAAGATGGAATTACACCTATCACAAAAGAGCACCTAGGCATTGCTCTTGGAATGGGGTTCCCAGTGATCTGTGTCATCACCAAGTGCGACAAGGCTGATAAGGAAAGAAGAAAGGAGATAGAGAGAGAACTCTCATCCCTTTTGAGAAAGGTTGGGAGAATTCCATACAAGCTCTCAAGCTGTGATGATGTTTCAACCATAGCTTTGAAGTTGCAAGATGGCTACATCTGTCCAATAGTTGAAACCTCCTCTTTAAGTGGGGAGGGAATAGAAATTCTAGATGAGCTCTTCTTCAGGCTTCCTGAAAGATCGAATTTTGAGGATCTTAAAAAAGATTTTCTGCTTTACACAGACAAGATCTATAAGGTGAAGGGAGCAGGCACCGTTGTGACTGGAACGGTCTCGGAGGGAGTGATAAAGAAGGGACAAGACCTCTTAATTGGACCCATAGGAGATGAATTTAAAAAGGTCAGAGCACTTTCCATAATGCAGCACAACCTCTTACAGAGTAAAGCCTCTGTGGGAGATTTGATTGGGATTGCCATCAGGGGTGTGAAGCATGAGGATGTGAGAAGGGGAATGATTCTAACAGACACGAATCCAAAGAGCGTGAGAAGGTTCCTGGCAGAGGTTTTGATTCTAAATCATCCTACGAGGATAAAAGAGGGGTATGAGCCCATAGTTCACCTGCACACCATCTCTGAGTCTGCCACATTTGAAAAGATATACGATAAGGAATTTCTCTGCACTGGAGATGTTTCAAAGGTTGAAATGAGGTTCAAGTACAAATCCTACTTTGTGAGAGAGGGAGACCAGTTTTTGTTCAGAGAGGAAAAGTCCAAGGGCATAGGAGGAGTTTTGAAGGTTTTGGATTGATTTCCAACTGATGAGTTAATCATGAATTCTTTCGTTTTTTAAGTTAAAAAAAGCTTTTTATTCTTTCTTTCAATTTATTGTGTGATGAGAGTATCAGACGTTGGTAGAAAGATAAAAGAGGACTACATCCTCTCTCAAGAGTTTGAGAAGTTTTTAAAGAGAAGAAGAGAGCTTAGGGAAAAGAGCCTCACCTGGCAAACTCAGGAGTTTCTAAAAGCTCATGAAGAAGTTTTGGAGAGCTTTCGAAAAAGAGTAAGCTGTAAAGAACTTGGACTTTAGATGTACTGCCCTCCATCCACCTTTATCACCTCTCCAGTTATGTGTCTTGCCTTCTCAGAACAAAGAAAGGCAACCAAATTAGCAACGTCCTCTGGTTTTCCAAGTCTTGAAAACACGCTCTCTGACCTTGCAATCTCTTTGAACTTTTCAGGAATGTTTTCAAACATCTCTGTTTCTATCATTCCAGGAGCCACTGCATTCACATTCACGTTGTATCTTCCAAGCTCTTTTGCTAGACTCTTGGTTAGACCTATTATTCCAGCCTTGGATGCAGAGTAGTTGGTCTGCCCAAACTTTCCTCGAAGCCCATTTATCGAGGTTATGGTTACCATCTTTCCAAATTTCTGCTCCTTGAATATGGGAGCCACTGCTCTTGCATAGTTGAAGTAACCTTTCAGGTTCACCCCTATCACTCTTTCCCACTGTTCCTCTGTCATCTTCCAGATAACAGAATCCCAGTTTATCCCTGCGTTTAAAACCAGAATGTCGAGTTTTCCAAAGGTTTTCAAAACCTCATCAACAACTTCTTGAGCCTTTTTAAAGTCAGAGACATCCGCCTTTAGGGCAATTCCCCTTCTTCCAAGCTTCTCGACCCTCTTTAGAATCTCCTTTACCTCTCTGTCATGTTTTCTGTAGATCGTCGAAACATCACTCCCCTCTTTTGCGAGAGTTGAAACGATGGCAGAGCCTATCCCAAGACTTCCCCCAGTTACAAGGGCTTTCATATCTTTTAGAAGCATTCAAACACCACTATTTCTTGAATTTGAACTTATAAATATTACCAAGGCTGCCTAATAATATTAAATTTCTATGGATATTCAATTTTCGAGATTGTCAAAAAGCAAGGTTTTTTGAGCAAATTTAAGTAGGGATTGGTTTTAGTTTGTGTCTGAAATAGGTTTCCATAATTCTTTTCCCCAATATCCCACTAAATGCCAAACCCAAAAGCCTGTAAAAACATATTTTCAAAGCAATTAGTTTTGAAGCGTTGCTCAACAAATCAAAAAAATTGTATTGGCTCTCGAAATTGATACTTTTAGGTTAACTTAATGAATGAATAAATATAAATAGGAGAAATATAATTTAAATTATGACATCTATAACTTTTTTTGGAGGAATCAATGAGATAGGAGGGAACAAGATTCTGCTTGAAAGAGACAAAACTTCAATACTTTTGGATTTTGGAAAGAGCTTTTCTCAGGAAGGAGATTTCTATGAGGAATTTCTTCAGCCAAGAAGCAACAACTACCTTGGAGATCTTCTGCGTCTCGGCTTGATTCCAAGGATAGATGGTTTGTACAGAGATGATCTTGTCAAAGTTAGGGGGATAGAGGAAGTCTTGGATTTAACTGGTTGTAAAGAGGAAAGCTATTGGATTTGCAATCTCAAAAGTTATGATGACTGCAAAACAAATGGAGAGAGGTTAATTGATGCAATTTTAATTACTCATGCCCATCTTGACCATTCCCAATATATTTGCCTTGTGGATGAGAAAATTCCAATATACAGTTCAAAAATCACAAAAAAATTGTTATCTTGCATTCAGGATGTTGGAAGAGGAGGGTTGGAAAATGAATATGAAATAACAAAAAGAATAGAGTATTCAAAAACTGGTGATAGGAGCACTTTTCCTAATGAACCAACCTTAACCAAAAAGAAAGAACGAAATAAAAGAAAATGGATTTCTTTTGATGATAATCAGGAATTCGATATTGGTGAGTTCCACATTAAAACATACCCAGTTGATCATTCGGTCCCAGGATCAACAGCATTTCTCATTCAGGATGAGGATGGAAATGAAATAGCCTACACCGGTGATTTCAGATTTCACGGAGCAAGGAGTGATTTGACACGAAGTTTTATGGATGCTTTGTCAAAGGAAAATCCCGATATTCTCATTACTGAAGGAACGAGAATTGATGAAATGAAAAAGGATGATGAGAATGATGTGTATGAGAAAATCTCTGAAAGGGTCAAGAGAACAACAGGATTATTCTTGGTAGGATTTGCATGGAAAGATATCACAAGATATCTAACGATGAAAAAGATTGCAGATGAAAATGAAAAAATTTTGGTGATTTCGAGCAAGTTGGCATACATAATTCAAAAACTGAAGGATTTTCCAGAATTAAACATCAAGGATGTTGAAGATGAAGACAATGTCAAAGTCTATTTGAGAAGAAAAGAAAAAATGCTCTACAGTAAATCTGACTACACCAAAAGCAAACATGATATGGGCTATTCTGTGGAATGGGACAAAAAAGATCCAAGCACGATATCCACAGTTCACTATGATCATGGAATTAGAGCCTATGATATAAGAGAAAATCCTTCCAATTATTTGCTTCATCTTGATTTTTATGAATTCAATGAACTCATTGATCTCAACCCGCCAAGTGGTTCTGTATACGTTAAAGCTACAAGTGAACCTTTCGATGATGAAATGAAATTTGATGAAAAAAGATTATGTAACTGGATGAGAATGTTCAATTTGAATCCACCTGACAACAATCCGATATATATCCATGCTTCAGGTCATGCCTCAGGACCAGAGATCATTGATTTTGTGAAAAAAGTCAATGCAAAAACAGTCATCCCCATACATACTGAGCATCCTGAGATTTTTCAGAGCAACATTTCAAATACGAAAATAGTTCAAAAAGATGAAAGAGTTGATATTTGAATCAAGAGAAAAGGTGAATTTCATAGGTTTTTTGAAGAATAGGAAATTGTAGGATATCGTGTCGTTGTGATTCATTCGACAATATCACCGAAAACTTTATTAAGATGTAAAGTTATACTTATTAGGATATTCTTAAATATCCGATGCGGTGGGTGTGAGAGCACACCATATCACTTTCCTCCTTTGGTTTCTTCTTCACATCCACCGCCAAACTTAGAAGAGCAATCCAAAAATGAATCCTAAAACTCCAAACTCTATTGCCAAAAGGGTTAAGCCTCTAACCTTTTTCACTATTTCTTGAGAAAAGCTTTTCCAAAGAAGATAGAGAGAGTAGAGAATTATCAAATCTGTTAAAAGCAGAGGAGCGAGATAGAAAGGGTCTTTAAAATAGAATGGATCAAAGTTCAAAAGGTAAGGGGTTAGAGTCAAAACCACACATATCAAAAACATCAGAGTCACCACAAAAAGAGTTTTTTTGGTGCCAAAAAGGATTGGCAGAGTCTTGTATCCCTTTGCCCTGTCTCCTTCGATATCCATCATGTCTTTCAAAACCTCTCTTCCCAGACCTCCAGTCAACCCCATTGAGGCAAGCACCCAGATTATGGGAAGAATGTCTTCTCTCACCACCATATTTCCACCTATAAAGGGAATAGCCATGCAAGAGGCAACGATGAAATTCTTTACAAGAGAGTACTCCTTTAACTTTAAATCGTACAAAACCCCAAGAATGAGAAAGGAAATTAGAATTATGAGGGGATAGATGAGATTCAAAACGATACCAAATATCAAAGCAAGGGGGAGGGAGAGGAAAGTGGTGTAGAGAGCATACTTAGGTTCTATGCTGCCCCGAACCAGAGGTCTATCCACTCTTTTGTTTATCCTGTCACTCTCCAAATCGATATAATCGTTGAAGGCAAATATTCCAATCTCCAAAAGAGCGGCAATCAAAAACCCAAAGAAAACCAACTTAAACTCAGGAAGCCCTCTTTTTGCTATGAACTCTGCAATCACCACAGAGAGTCCCCAAAGTAAAGCATGATCAAATCTCGTGAGATCGTACCAGTCCTTGAGAAAACCCATGGGGGTTCCTTGAAATGAGGTATTTAAAGGTTGTGTCTGCTAGATTTTCCTTTGAAATCTGTAGATTGATAATTATCAACCAGAAAATGATGAGAACCACTTCATGCATACATTTATATACTGATAGTGCTTCATCTTAAATAGAGACTCCTTAGAAAAGTAAAGAGTCCCAAATAAAGACAAGGAGATATTAGATGAATAGAGAAGAGAGATTCGAGAGAAGAAGACGGGGCTTTGATCGTTCACCTCGGGAGATGCACACGATCACCTGTGCAGATTGTGGGAAAGAAGATCAAGTTCCATTCAAGCCTGATGGTACCAGACCTGTTTACTGTCGAGAATGTTTCCAGAAACGCCGACCGAAAAGGTTTTAGTACAGGAATTGATAGAAAAGCCTAAAGTGGTTTTTTTCTTTTTTCTCAGAAAAGGGAGAAAATTTTTTTCCATTTTTCTGTAAAATTTTCGTCAAAACCCTAAATTTCAAAATAGCAAAAAAATCAAGTCAAAAAGGTACAAGAGAGAGGAAGAAATTATAAAGCCGTTTTTAAGATTGTGGAAAGAGTCTGGGAAGGGCTTGGAAAAAAAGAGATTTTTAGTGTATGGTCACACACACCTTGCAGATATAATTAAACCAGAAGAGATTCAAAAGGTATCAAAAAAGAGGGAAAGCTTTCCTACCCTCATAAACCTTCCAGCTTGGGTGGAAGATAAGGAACATGAAGATGTATTTCATTCAGCCTTCCTCTATATAGATAATGGTGGCTTTGAATTTTTTGGATGGGACTGGAAAAAGAAAGAACCTTTCTTTGTTCCGAAGGAATCTATAATCAAAAGAAACAGGGGAAAACCTTTAAAGAAGCCAGAAATCCAAAACCTCATAAACATGGGTATCCCAGAAAAACTGGCAACAAAGTGGGAGGAACCTTTAAGACTTTAACTGTCTGAAACGAATTCAAATCTGGATTTTACTAAAAACTTTTATAACCAAAGAAATTATTGAATTTAATGAGTTTGGAATCCTTCAGCTATGTGGGAAAAGCTATGAATTTTCTCAAAAGCTAAAATTAATATTTATGGGTTGTGGATTGATTATGGAAGTGATTATGGCTATTACTCCATTGCTCCACATAACCTTGGAGCTTTTATTGCAATTGCTATTGATAGGAACCATTACAAGTTTATCAAATTTTGAAAAAGATTAGAGGAAAAGTAATTCTCCCATGCCAAGGCGATTGCCGAAAACTTCCAATAGAAGATAGATTTGTTGATGGATGTTTAATGGTCTCACTGAAAGAGACCGTTGAGCTTTACAGAGAACTTGGTTTGAAGTTATGTTGGGGAATGCAGAAACTGAGTGTGGAAAGTGTGGAGATTAAGACACAAAAACAATTTGGATTAGAAAAAAGAAATAATTAGTATTGTATCAAAAATTCCTCCCTGTTTCTCTTTACCATAGCCTTTTCCTCGCAAGCCCCTCTACACAACCCACAACCAAAGCACTTTTCCCTATCAATGTAAACATCTTTTTTGTGTTTCAAGGCACCAAATTGACACATCGGAAGGCATTCAAGGCACTTACTGCATTTATCTTTGTTAATCTCAAAAAAATATTCAGCCTTGTAGAAAGCCTTTCTTATTCCAAATTTTTTTCTTGTTCTGTAGGGAAGGCAGTATCTCAAATTGCAGTTGCAAATCATTCCAACATATGGAACTCTTAAAGCTGAAACTGAATGAACTATTTTATTTTGTGAAAGTTCTTTTAGGTAATCCACCAAATCTCCAACAGAAATTTCCTTTGCTCCATACTCTGGATATTTGGATGCAAAATCAACAGAAAACCCAAGACCAATGCATTCTCCTTGAGATTTTCCATATATTTTTCTGCAAACACACTCCATCCTGCATGCCCTTGTAGCTGTTTTTGCAACTTCTACAGCATCCTCCAAAGGAACAACTTGATGATGAAGGTAGTTTGCATAGTGATTTTCTAATTTTTTTTGGGTAATGCTGTCCAAAATTTTCAAATTACTGTCAAAAAGTTTTTTTGCCCCTTCCCTTCTCTCCTTTATAGTTTGAGAAAAATAATTTTCTGCTGCTATTTGAGTTTCTCTTTCCTCAAAAAGCTTTTTTGAATAGTTAAGCTCATTTTCATACCACTTCTTTCCATCACCATGT
>JBHIDS010000057.1:0-12287 GCA_046760205.1 Candidatus Methanofastidiosia archaeon | reverse complement strand
TACATAGCTAATTAAAAAATATTTCATTAGAATGTATTTGTTGTTCATTTTATTCGCCTTTTCTCTATGATTTATTTGAATCATATTTATAAGGGTTTCTGTTTGCGGGCGAGGGCAATTCACTTGACTCATTCATATACACATTGCATAAATACTCATTTTGATTTCTTTTTTCAATTGTTTGGTGGATGGCGCCATAAGTTTTTTATATCGCAATTACCATGTCCTTTGATGATTGAGGATGTGAAAAAATATTTTAAAAAATCAAAACCAACCCATGACTTTAACCACACCTTAAGGGTTTTGAATTTGTGCATGCATATTGGAGAGAATGAAGGAGCAAGCCTGAAGGTTTTGAGATTTGCAGCCTTGCTTCATGATGTTGGAAGGCAGGAGGCGGATGAAAGAAAAGTAGACCATGCAGAACTTGGGGCAGAGATAGCTCGAAGTTTCCTCGAGAAAAAGGGTTTTGATAAAGGTTTTATTGAGAAGGTAACATCATGCATTTTAACCCACAGATTCAGGGGAGAGAATATTCCAAAAACTCTTGAGGCAAAGATTCTGTATGATGCAGACAAGCTCGATGCCGTAGGGGCAATAGGAATTGCAAGAGCCTACAGCTATGCTGGAGAAAATTCTCAAAAACTCTACTCAGACTTTGATGAGAGTTATAGAATAACAAAAATCATCGACCACAAAAACCACACCCCAGTTGTGGAGTTTTTAGTGAAACTTTCAAAAATCAAGGATAAAATGCTTACAAAAGAGGGAAAGAGGCTTGCAGAGGAAAGACACAGGTTTATGGAAGAGTTTTTTGAAAGGTTGAAGAGAGAGGTGGAGGGAGAGGTTTAAACCTCAACCTAATTCAAAAGTCCCTTCAATAAAAAACCTTATATAACCTGAATAGAATTCAAATTGTGAGAGAGAAAGAGATTCCTTTAGAGCTTGAGAGAGAATTGATCAAAATGTTGAGTCATCTCTTCAAGAAAGACTTGAGTTATTTTAACTTTGAGAAAAATGGAGAGACAAACCCAGAGTACAGAAGGATTTTGAGGGAGATGTACGAGCTATTTTACAGTGATGGTTTAAAGGATTCTTTATACCCTGAAGAGGATTTCGGAAAGGAGAAGAGACTCTTCAAGCTTTTGTGTGAGCTCTTCTCGAAGGACAGCTCCATTACAGATGAGTGGGAGGAAGCTTTTGATCAGAAGGTTTTCAGAAAACACAGAAAGCTCATTGAAAGGCTTTCTGAGCTCTTCTATAAAGACAGTGTCAAAAATCCATGGGACTATGAAATAGAAAAACAACCTGATCCAAGAGAATATGAAAAAATGGACCGAAAGTCCAGAAGGCTAAGGGAGTTTTTGAATGAGGATTATTGAGGATGGTTTGGGATGAAAATGACTATTTTGATTTTTCTATTATTGTTCGTTTAACCACTCCAATGCTCTATCCCAATACAACGCATTCCGAAGTATCTTGTTCCCATGTTCAAGGGTATGTTGGATGGTCTTTGTCACAGTAAATTCTGCAGATACCATGCCAAAATCGGTTTTTACTCTTTCTTCAGTCCAATGTTCATCTTGAATGCTATTCAACACTTTTATCTGCCTACTTCTAACTGAATGAAATCGTTCTAACAAAGCTTTCAAGTTAACTCCCCTTTTCAACTCTTTCCTCCAAGCTTCTTTCTCAAATTCTGTGTTTGGAGAAATAATATCAACTTTGGGATGTGACTCACCGAGCCAGTGTTTCATAGTTGGTAATGCATAGAACTCTTCATAATGTGTTAGATGAAATAACAGTCGATACGCTGACCATAGACCAAAGTATCTTTTCATCGTATCTGAAGCTTTGGGGTGGTTGTAGTGAGGAGCAACTTCTAAGAGTCGATCTTTAGGTACTAGATTAATCGCCCATTCAATGATTTTAGCGGTTTCTTTCAATTGCTTTGCGAGGAAGTCTTTTGATTTCATAAGGTATTGAAAAGAAAAGAAGGATAAAAACATTTTGGTGAGTTTTTTGTTACCTCACAGTCGCAATAAAAAAACATCATCTCCTCCTTCTGAGATAGTACTGAAATGGATTTCTTATTCTTTGCATCTTTAAAATCTTGGATTTCTTAAGGTTTTCAAGCAATCTTGAAACTTCATCCTCGGAAAGCCCAGTTACTTTCGAGATTTCTCTTGGAACTTTCAACCTCAAAATAGCTTTTAAGAAATTTGCAGAGCCACTCCCCCTCTCTTCTGCACTTTTTATCAGTTGAGAGAATTTCTCGTAATCTGTCACACTGTAAAAATTAGCGAGACAGAACTCATCTGGCTGACAGAGGGGAGGGGCATTTTGTCTGATTTTTTCGCAAGAGGGAGGAAGGTACCACTTTGACGTTCCAAAGTCTCTTGGAGTGGGATTCTCTGTGAGTCCAAATCCAAGGTGATAGAAGATGTTTGCCTTCTCTAAGGGCTGGTCTTTGAACAATGGAGGATCGCATCTCTCCCCAGCTTGAATGATTTTTGGAATCACTTCCCTCAAAAGAATAGAAATACGTTCTTGGGAGAGCTTTAATCTTCTCGTTGGATCGAAAATTCGAAAAGAAGGATAGACTCTTGCATAGGAGAGAAAAGATGTTAGGAGCACTGTTATGGCGTAGTTTCTCAACCCGGAGCCTACTCCCCGGGATGCAATCTGTATGCAGGGAGGAAATTTTTCCTCAAAGAGTCTCTTCGGACCTTGAGAAGTTAAGATTCTTGACCTTGGAACCAACTTCGTTATCTCATAGAATATATCTCCAAATATCTTTGGAAGCTTTACCTTTCTTGAACGATACTCTAATCTCTTCTCATCGATGTAGTTTTTCAAATTCTCTTTCAAAAGCTTTGTGTAAAGATCAATAAGCAAAACTCTTGTAACTGGTGTCCAGCCATCCACAAGGTAGAGGTCTGTGAGATTTTGGTACTTTAAGATGTCTGAGAGAACGTTCCATCTTATCAAATATCTCAAATCCTCAATCCTGACACTGCCAAATGGAAAGTAACTTATAACCCTAAAGATGTCCTCTGTGGGAATTTCGATTTCCACCATCTTTTTCTTGTATAAAGCATACTCAGATTCTCTCTCAAATCTCTCTGAGGTCTTGGAGAGTAATTTGACCTTAGCAATCTCTGACATGGCATCCAAAACCTTCTCCTCTATGTGGGTGTTTTCAAGGGCAAACCTGAGCCTCTTTTCCACAACCTTTGAGATGCACTCACACACAGCCTGCGCCTCGGGAGAGTGAGAACCTAGCTTAGAAACAGCGACGAGGGGAAAGGTAGCCACAAACACCTCTCTTTGGGGTGGGTTGTACAACACATCCTCTGAAAAGCTCTCTTCTTTGATTGAGGTTGAAAGTCTTCCCCTCACCTCTCTTACAACATACTCTTCATCATAATCCTCTGAGAGCAACTCCTTGTATACTGGATCAAGGGGATTTATCAAAATCCTCTCTTCCCTTTTAAATATGACCATTTTACGCCATTTTACCAATATATCACCAAATGTCCCATTTCTCTGAAAGAATTTTCTTAATCTTTTTAAGATCCAAAATCTTGCCTGGACTTCTCTCGTCAAACTCTATTCTCTCTCCCTCAAGGGCAGAAGCTATTGAGAGGTTCGAGTTCGCAAGACTCTCAATCTCATATCCTCCTTCGAGAACCACAGATATCTTCTTTGTAACCCTTAAAAGTTTCTCGACAAAGATTCCGTATGCATTTGAGGACAACTCCAATCCACTCATGTAATCTTTGAAGTGGGAATCTCCACCGTGTGAGATTAAAATCATTTCAGGTTTATGAAAGAATGCTATAGGAAGGAGAATCTCCTCAAAGATTTGATGGTATGCAAAATCCCCACAGCCCCAGGGCAGGGGAAGGTTTAGGATATTTCCCCCACTCTCTGAGAGAGAGCCTGTTCCAGGATAGATTCCATACTGGTGGAGTGAGATGTAGAAAACGTCCTCTCTGCCTCTGAAGAGGTTCTGAGTTCCATTTCCATGGTGGGCATCCCAGTCCACTATCATTATTCTCTCATTCTCCTTCAACACAAATGAGGTTGCAATGGCAACGTTGTTGAGATAACAAAAACCTCCCCCAAAGTCGTATCCTGCATGATGCCCAGGAGGTCTTGCAATAGAAAACCCAAGGTTTTCTGCTGCCGATAGAGCACAGAATGCAGAGAGCTTTGCAACCTTAAAGGTGTTTTCGTAAACCATGGTATCTGGAGTGAGATAACCTCGGTGCTTTTTAAGAAATTCTAGGTAAACCTCATCATGGATTTTAAAGACGTCTTCCCCATACTCTCTTGGATTACAAACCTCGATGAAGTCATGCTTTCTGAAAACTTCTAAAGTTCTCTCCAATCTCTCTCTTCTCTCTGGATGTCCTGGATGTTGTTCGTGTTTCAGACACTCCTCTGAATAGAAGACCTTCAATCAGACCACCCTGAAATCAAGGGATTCTCCTTTTTTGGAGTAAACTTCAACGTTTTCCATCTCAAATGGAAAGCAAACCAAGATGTGGTACTTTCCAAAGTTTGAGAAAAAATTGAGATCTGCAAGAGAGGGCTTTGTGGAGGTGGGATGAGAGTGAACACTTCCACAGATGCTTGGGTCTATTGGGAGCAGAAACCTACTCAAGATAGCCCCTCTTCTGCCAAAAACAACTCCAGGAGCAAATATAATCTCTGTGATTCTTCCATTTTTCTCTCTTAAAAAGGCTGCAAACTCGTTTGGATAGGTGTTTTTAGATGCTTCAAGGATAAAGTCCAGAGCCTCTCTCTCTATCTCAACTTTCATGTTCTCTCTCAAATTGCAAGGTTAAAAAGGTTTTGGAGCTGAATATCCAAAAGCTATTTAAAGAACTTCACTTGACTGAGTTCATGTCTAAGCTGTTGGATTTTTTTGACAAGAACACAAGATACTTCATACTCTTATTCAGAGTGATAGTTGGAGGATACTTTATCTATGCAGCCTCAACCAAGTTTGCAAATCCCCAAGAGTTTGCAGAGATTGTGAAATCATATCAGCTTCTTCCAGATTTTGCTGTTGGAATCTTCTCCTTTCTTCTTCCTCCGATAGAACTCATAGCAGGAGGCTTTCTTCTCTTTGGTCTTTTCACAAGAGGGAGTGCAATCTTCATCACTCTGCTCCTCTTGATTTTCACGGGAGCTGTTTCCATCCAGATCCTGAGAGGGAATTATGAAGACTGTGGATGTACTGTAGGGTATGAGGAGAATGCATTTGTGGTTATGGGAAGAGACATTATCTTTTTAGTTTTCACAGCCCTCATAATCTTCAAACCAACAGATTTTCTCAGCATAGATTCCTTTTTGAAGAGAAGAAGTTAGAGTATGATGAACCCCAAACTCAAAAGGCTGTCTATGATCGCTGTGAGATTCTCAAAGGATATCCTATTTTGATAATAACCTGAAGAAGGATCAAGGGTAGCTACTATGATGTTTCCATCTATGATAATCTGTGGAACTGAGGGAAGTTTGTAGTCTGAGTAAAACATCCTGTCGTTTACCAGCACCCTGCTCTCATAGCTCTTGAGTCTTTGTTCGAAGTTTGTGGTATCAAGCCCAAGGCTTTTTGCAACACTCTCAAGAACAGCCAAATCTGTTATGTCCTTTTCCTCCTTGTGATAGGCTTGAAACAAGGCATCCATCATTTCTGCTCCCTTTCCCATATCTGAAGCGTACTCGAAAGCCTCCACAGGTCTCGCAGCCCTCTCAAATGGAGCATCCCTGTCCTCTATGAAGTGCAACACAACGTATCTCACCTCCAAAGAGGTACCGTACTTCTCCTTGAGTCGTTCAATCATTCTTTCCTGGTGAAGATTGTAGCAGTGAGGACACATGAAGTCAAGGAATTCAAAGAGCTTGACTTTGCCTTTTTCATGAATGTTTTTTGACTCTTTTAGAATTTCATACTCTCCTTGAACGTATCTCTGAATTTCAATGATGGAGAGTCCTCCTTCAGTGTCTGGGATTGAAGCATCCTCTGATGTGGAGAGCTGGTTGTACCAGTAGAAACTTATTATGAAAACTAAAACTATAACAATAATGGCAAGCACAGTCCTCTCTCTTCCTTTTTTCTCTACAGGTTTCTTTGTGGCTTTTCTCTTCTTCACTCTCTTTCTCATCATGCCATTTCTCTTAAGAGAGGATTTATAAAGATTTCCCCAATCTGTTCCCTTCAATAACCGACTGTCTGAGAAGAATCAAAGGTTTTTTGACTTCAGGAAACTAATGATTTCATTTTATTTCTTGAAAGATTCATGATTTTTGGGCTTGGCACGAGAAACCTCCATTTAGGAACATTTTGAAACAGAATGAAAGTTTCAATAGGAAGACTCAAAAAATGAGGATACAATTTGAGGGTTTTGTTTTATATAGATACGTGGGAATCCCATCCCCCGCATCTGACCTGAAATCTTTTAAGGTTTCAAATCCTTTAAGGATTGTGGGAATTAAAATAGTTGTTGAGGGAGAGAGGAGGAAGGAATTGCCTTTCAACGTAAAGTATGCAACCTCAATGCAAAGTACTTCTTTGCAAGTTTCTGCCTTTCATCGTCTATCATGCCACCACAAAAAAAATTAAATAGCCAAGGCGATTAGGAAGAGCAAGATTGCAAAAAATCCCAAAGCAATGAATACAACCACAGGTAAAATGAGGGCAACGATGGACTTCACCCAATCAAATCCTTGAGAGATTCTCACCCCATTAACATACACTATGAGTCCCCAGAGCCAAGCAAGAGAGCTTGCAACTCCACCCAGAATTGGAATTATGGTTGCCATCTTCAAAATATGGGGTGCACACCATAGAGATGTGGCTCCAAAGAATCTTTCAGCCTTTGCCTCTCCTCCCAAAACTTTAGATGAAAGGAGAACTAAGGCTCCATAGAATATCCAGAACCTTAAAAAACCAAAGGGCTCTGAGACCACTCCACCGATGAACTCCAGAATAGATTTCAAAGGTTGAGTTTCTAGGGCTTTCGTTTTCATTGAAAGCTCTATGTAAAGTGGTATCTGATTCATGTAGTATTCCATGTTCTCTCGAGCTTCAGGAGGCATATCCCTTAGAGCTGGATTGTACCTAGAAATCTCCTCAAAGGATGGAATTTCTGCCTCAGGCGCTGTCTCTCTCTTAAAAGCCTCATCCAAGTTTGAGAAAAATCCCACAAAAAGTCCTACTAGCAAGATAAAGATGAAACCAGAAGGCATTCTGGTTTTCTCAAACACTTTCTCTCTCAAGGTCATGGCATTCCTCAGCCTTACAAGGTTTTCTTTAAGTAAATCCATTCTTATCCCTCCTATGCGATCAATAACACAAGATAGAACATGAAAAGCACTGTAAGAAGTGGAAGAAGCACCGAAATAATGGCTCTGCTCAAGTCGAATTCATGGGCTTTCTTCATTCCCTTTATGTAAATCAGCAAGACCCAGAAGATTATACCTGCTGAGGCTGCGTAGGGAAGAATTCCCACAACTTTGAGAATGTGGGGCGAGACTCCAAGAGCTGCAAATCCAAGGGTCTTTGAGAGAGTTCCAACACCTCCAAAGAGCTTTGCAGATATATGAACCAAAACACCATAAAAGATCCAAGAAAAGAGGAACCACAGCAATCCTGCAAATATCCCAAAAAAGGCACTCATTGGATTTGGGTTGATGAAAGAAACTATTGCCTTTACAATCTCCCAGCCTCTATCATAGTAGAAATCCCACTCAGCTTTCACCTTTGGAGGAAGTTCTCTGTACCATGGAGCATTCTTTTGCTGCTCTCTTAAAGGTTCCTTCCAGATACTCTCAACTTCTTCAAAGGTAGGCTCTAGGGAGTACTCAATAGAGTTTCCTATGAAGTTTGCAATCCCTACTGTAAGACCTATCACAAGTATGAAAATCAAGCCTTTCTTAACTGGACTCTCATCAATCTTCATCTCCTCAAAAATAGAATCATCCAAAAACAGGGCTCTCCTGCAAACTCGCAGGTTTTCTATCAGCATATTCGACATGTCTTTACCTCCCAATCCACCTTTCTTTGGAATATTTAAGCTTTTCGGTTGGTATTATACAACCATGCACGAAAACCGAAAACTTAATAAAGGTTTTTTTAGAGGAAAAATGCCCGACGTAGCTCAACTTGGCAGAGCAAGCGGCTGTAGACCGCTGTGTTGCTGGTTCAAATCCGGCCGTCGGGATTTCTTACGTTTAGCAGAAATATGTTCAACAGAAATATTTATCAACACCACGGTAAATTAAAGATTATGAAGCAAAAGATCATACTTACTTTACTCGTCATACTAATCCTAGTTCAGGTAAACCCCATAAACTCCCAAGAAATCCAGACAACCTTTATCTTCGATGTTTCAGAGAGTGGTTTTGTGGGTATTCTTCAGTTAATCAGAGTTCAAGGCGGGGATTTGGAGAAGGTTTCTCTCTATCTTCCCTTTGAGATCAAGAGGGATACTCTAAGTGTCTACCCAATAGAGTACGAGTTTGACCTAGAGATTAAAAGCTTAGGTGGAGGAACATTGATAGTTCTAAATCTTTCAAATTTGGAGAGTGAAGAAATAGAAGTAAGACTCGAGTACTACACCAACGAGTTGACCAGCAAAGAAGGGGAAACCTGGATTCTCCGAATTCCTCCCTTAGATGGGGACTTGAAGATCATTATGCCTGAAAATTCTGAAATTTCATATATTCTCACTGAGGCTCAATTTCCAGGGATTTCTCAACAAGAGGAGAGAATAGTTCTTTACTGGGAAGAGGTAAGTTCTGATGTTTCGATTTACTACAAGCTCTCTTTCAAAGAACATGAAGGCTTGAATTGGTCCTTTTACCTGGTAATTCTCTTAAGTCTTACAACTCTTGCACTTTTATTTAAATTCAAGTTAAAGAGAAAGAAAAGATTAAATGAGGCAATCTTGAGTGTTTTGGACGATAGGGAGAGAAGGGTTTGTGAGTTCTTGTATCTGAATGGCAGATCGAGGCATGCGAAGATTTCAAGAGGAACGAGAATTCCAAAGACCACTTTATCCAAGGTTTTGCTGAGACTTGAGGAGAGGGGGATAATTTTGAGGGAGAGAGATGGAAAACTCACCTTCTGTGAGCTTAAAAAAGAGGCTTTGAGATGACTTCCAAAGCCTTTAAATACTCCCTTTCTTAAAAGAATCATGGCACTTGAGGCACTCTCAAAGAAGTTGAACGATGCTTTAAGGAAACTCACCAAGAGAGTTCCAGATGAAAAGTTGATAAAGGAGATCGTAAAAGACATTCAAAGAGCTCTCTTAACTTCAGATGTCAACGTCCAGTTGGTCTTTGAGCTTTCTAGAAACATCGAGAGGAGAGCTTTGGAGGAAAAACTTCCCCCAGGTATTTCTCGAAGGGAGCACATAGTAAAGGTTGTCTTCGATGAGATTGTAAAGGTTTTGGGTGAGGAAAAGCACAAAATTTCCCTTCAAAAAAGACCTACCAAAATCTTAATGGTTGGAATTCAAGGCTCTGGGAAGACCACCACCTGTGGAAAGCTTGCAAGATTCTACCAGAAGAGGGGCTTCAAGGTTGGGATCGTGTGTGCAGACACCTTCAGATTTGGAGCTTTGGAACAGTTGAGGGAATACTCCTCTGTGGAAGTCTATGGATCTTCTAAGGAGAAGAATTCGATAAAGCTTGCAAAGAATGGAATTAAACACTTCAAGGGAAGGGATTTGATAATAATAGACACTGCGGGAAGACACAAGGAGGAGAAAGGGCTCTTGGAGGAGATGAGAGAGCTTGTAAAAGCAGTTAAACCACAAGAGGTTATCTTGGTGATAGATGGAACCTTGGGACAGCAGGCAAAACCCCAGGCTGAAGCCTTTGCAAAGGCAACAGAGATAGGCTCTGTAATAGTCACCAAGTTGGATGGTTCAGGAAGGGGGGGAGGAGCCCTCTCGGCAGTGGCTGCTACCAGAGCTCCTTTAAAGTTCATTGGAGATGGTGAGAAGATCGATAGGCTTGAGGAGTTTGATCCAAAGAAGTTTGTTGCAAGAATATTGGGCTTGGGAGATCTTGAATCTCTCCTCCACAAGGTGAGAGAAGCTGCAGAAGTTCAAGAGTTTGATGAGAAGGCTGCAAGAAAGTTCATTAGAGGGAAGTTCAACCTCAAGGATATGTATTCTCAGCTCGAGATGATCTCTCAGATGGGACCTCTACAACAGATAATGCAGATGATTCCAGGTGTTGGAGTACAACTTCCAGAGGAGATGATAGACACTTCTGAGGAGAAGCTCAAGAAATTCAGAGTTATCATGGATTCAATGACGGAAAAGGAGCTTTCAAACCCAAAGATAATTCACTTCTCTCAGATAAAGAGGATTGCAAGAGGCTCTGGCTGTACTCAAAAGGAAGTGAAGGAACTTCTCACTCAGTACAACATGATGAGAAAGCTCTTCAAGCAAATAGGAAAGAGGGGAAAGGGAAAGTTGCCTCAAAATCTTTTAAAGAGTTTTGGGATGAGATGAATCTATGGTAAAAAAACCCAGATTCTCTGTTTTGGTGATAAGCGATTCTTGCTTTAAGGGAGTAAAAGAGGACATCTCTGGAAAGTTGATTTCAAAGAGGGTAGGATGTAAGCTCCTGAGAATCGTTCCAGACGAGATTTCAGAGATTCGTGATGCTGTAAGGGAACTCTCAAAAGAATACGACATTCTCATAACATGTGGGGGGACAGGGCTTTCTTTGAGGGATGTGACCTTAGAGGCTCTAAGACCCATGTTTTCAAAGGAGGTTGTTGGCTTTGGGGAGCTCTTCAGGTTTCTGAGCTACGAGAAAATTGGAGTAAACTCGATGCTCACAAGAGCAAGTGCGGGCCTTGTTGGAGAGTGTGTGATTTTCTGCCTTCCAGGAAGTCCAGATGGAGCAAAATTAGGTTGTGATTTGATACTGCAGGTTTCAGAGCACCTTCTAAGACATCTGAGGGAGTGAGATGGAGTTCAAGAAATTGATCACCTACGAGAAAACCTTAAAAATTCTCTTGGAAAATATCTTTGAGTTGGGAAATGAGAGAGTTAAGTTAGAGCATTCTCTTTCACGAGTGCTTGCAGAGGATGTTAAAGCTCCTATGGATTCACCACCCTTCAATAGAAGTGCCATGGATGGGTATGCCTTGAGGGCGAAAGATACCCTCGATGCCTCTGAGTTTGAGCCAAGAGAATTTAGAGTGATAGATGAGATAGATGCAGGATGGGTTTCTAAAAAGATTGTGAAAAGTGGGGAGTGTGTTCAGGTAATGACAGGAGCAAAGCTCCCCAAGGGAGCAGATTGCGTGGTGATGCAGGAGTTCACCAAGAGAAGTGAGGAGAAGCTCAAGGTTTTCAAAAGCCTTGCCTTTTCCGAAAATGTCTCAAATAAGGGAGAGGACTTGAGGAAAGGGGATGTGATTTTAAAAAAAGGGAGGATTTTACAGCCTCAAGACCTTTCAATTCTAAAATCTGTTGGGTTGAAAACCATCCTTTTAAAGAAAATACCTACTATCTCTGTAATCATCACAGGTTCTGAATTGACAGGAGACCCTGATGATCTGGAGGATGGAAAGATATTGGAATCCAACTCTCTCCTCCTCTCTTCTCTCTTGGAAAAGATGGGTATAAAATCTCCTTTGACAATCGTCGTTGAGGATGATGAGGAGATGATCTCGAAAGCTCTAAATAAAGCTCGAAAAATCTCAGACTTGATACTTATAACTGGAGGAAGCTCTGTTGGGAGACGAGACCTTGTCCCAAGGCTTCTGGAAAACATTCTCTTTCATGGAGTTGCGATAAAACCTGGGAAGCCTTTTGGGTTTGCCCTCGATGAAAAGCCCACCTTCATAATGTCAGGCTATCCAGTAGCTTTAATGATCCAGTTCTATGTTTTCGTACTCCCAACTCTTGAAAAGATGTTCGGAACAAGTTTTTTAAAGAGGTTTAAGGGAAAACTCTCATCTTCTGTAAAGGGTACTCTTGGAAGGAGAGACTTTTTGAGAGTCAAGTTTGAGGATGGTGTTGAACCTCTAAAACTCAAGGGCTCAGGCATAATACGTTCTGTCACTCTCTCTGATGGCTTCATAGTGATTCCTGAGAACGTTGAAGGGTTCTCTGGGGGAGAGAAGGTAGAGGTTTTTTTGTGGTTGTGATGATTTTTCGATGCTTTTATCAACTTCACTTGAAAATCCTCTCTTGTTTGTATTGAAATTACTTCTAGAAAATCACTAAAACAACCTTGAAAAG
>JBHIDS010000056.1:0-12329 GCA_046760205.1 Candidatus Methanofastidiosia archaeon | reverse complement strand
AATCTAGGAATTTTCTTCCCATATCAGAACCATAGTCTTTCACCAATTTGTCTAAGAGTTTGCTCCTTGATCTTGCCTTGAAAGCCATTCCGTCTATTGTACCGCTTAAGAGTTCTCCTTTTTTTATCACAACGTAGCAATCATGAGGACATTTCTCTCTCTCACAGATATGGTGTTTCCTGCAAGTCTTTGAACGGTACTCGACGTTTAGGTCATCAGGCAAGAACATGGAGAAGAGTTCCTTTCCAGTGAATTCTCTCTTTTTTGGATCAATCTTCAAATCTTCATAAAGCCCTGCTTTAAGGATTATCTCATCCAACTTCTCTTTCTTAAATCTTGTAGACTTTTTAGTCATGATGTATGCTCCACTTATGTAATCCTGCACTCCCCCAATTACAGGTTCTCCAAATCTTGGGGAGATTATCTGTTCCTGTACTCTCATCAAGACTCTTGCCTCTGCTTGGGACTCCACTGTTTGGGGAACGTGGAGATTCATCTCATCTCCATCGAAGTCTGCATTGTATGGAGGACAAACACACAAATTCAATCTGAAGGTCTTGAAGGGTATCACACGAACCTCGTGAGCCATTATGGATAATCTGTGAAGGGAAGGCTGTCTGTTGAAGAGCACTATGTCTTTATCTCGAAGGTGCCTTTCTACAGTGTATCCTATTTCGAGCTCCTCAGCCAAAACATCCTTTGTTATTTCAGTTACCCTTTTTCTTTTTCCATCTGGTCTTATGATGTAGTTTGCACATGGATGAGTGTTCGGTCCTGCAAGCACGAACTTTCTCAACTTTTCGATGTTCTTCTCAGTTACCATCTCTGGAACCGTAAGCTCCTTTGCAACGAATATGGGAACTCCCACCTCATTTATGGATATATTAGGATCTGGTGAGATTACCGTTCTTGCAGAGAAGTCCACCCTCTTTCCAGAGAGATTGTTTCTAAACCTTCCTTCTTTTCCTTTGAGTCTTTGGGCGAGGGTTTTCAAAACCCTTCCAGACCTGTGCCTTGCAGGTGGAATTCCTGAGACCTCGTTATCGAAATAGGTGGTGACGTGGTACTGAAGAAGTTCCCACAGATCCTCCACTATGAGTTGAGGAGCTCCTGCATCTATGTTCTCTCTCAGTCTCTGGTTTATCCTTATTATGTCCACCAACTTGTGGGTCATGTCATCCTCAGATCTTGCCGCACTCTCCAAGGTTATGGAGGGTCTCACAGTAACTGGGGCTACAGGTAGAACTGTTAGGATCAACCACTCTGGTCTTGCTACCTTAGGATCAAATCCCAAAAGCTCTGCGTCTTCATCTGTTATCTTCTCAAGTCTTTCTCTTATGTCTGAGGGCATCAATTTTTCCTTATCCTCAAAGCATATAGTGGGCTTTTCAAACTTTATCTTTTTTAAGGTGGCTCCACAGTGCATGCACACGTTGTTTTTGGTATACTTTCTGATTCTTGATGCCCTTTTTATTATTTCTTTGTGTATGATTTCAGCATTGGTTCCTCTCAATCTCACTTCCCTTAGCATTTTTTTGTAATCCTTTATCTCCTCTGGTGTTAAAAGAATTCTTGCACACTGACTGCAGGTGGAGCACAGAGTGTCATAAATTGTCTTTGCAAACCCAACATGCACCACAGGGCGCGCAAGTTCAATGTGTCCAAAGTGTCCAGGACATTTCCCAAATCTCATTCCACAGGTTCTGCACTTTAGTCCAGGATCAATAACTCCAAGCCTTGGATCAACAAGCCCCTTGTCTATGGGATAACCCTCATCGTCATAGGTGTCTGCAGTGATGATCTTCGCCACAGACATCTTTCTCACCTGTTCTGGTGAGAGAATACCAAACTTTATCTCCTTGATTAACTTTATCATTTAATCACGCCCTATCCTTTAATATGAGCTTTGGAAAGATGTACATCGACTTCATCTCCTCCAAGAGCAACTTGAAGGCGTAAGACATCTCAACTGGATAGATCTCAATTTCCTCCTCGCAAAGTGAACAGTACTTTCTGTCCCTCAATTTGTCGTAGATTGCGATGCTTCCACACTTTCCACAAACCAGAACCTCGGTCATGTCCGAGGCGTTGAGTAATCTCTCCATCAAGAGCATAGAGGCTCCGTGTCCCACAAGGCAGTCTCTCTCCATCTCCCCAAATCTCAAACCTCCCTCTCTGGCTTTTCCTTCGGTGGGTTGTCTTGTGAGCATCTGTCTATGACCACGAGAGCGGGCGTGCATCTTGTCTGCCACCATGTGGTGGAGTTTCTGGTAGTAACAGGGACTTATAAAAATGTCAGCTTCTATGAGTTCTCCATTCATGCCGTTACACATAACCTCTCTTGCAGTTTTCTTGAATCCATTTGCTTTTAGCATCTCCTTTATCTCGTCTTCCGAAATCCCATCGAAAGCCGTGGCATCCACCCTTACACCTTGAAGGGCAGCAGCCTTTGCCCCCATCATCTCAAGCACCTGCCCCACAGTTTTTCTGGAGGGTATGGCGTGTGGATTTATCATGAGGTCTGGAACTATCCCAGACTCTGTAAAGGGCATGTCCTCTGTCGGTAGGAGAAGCCCCAAAACACCCTTCTGCCCATGTCTTGAGGCAAACTTGTCTCCAAGTTCTGGAATCCTCTCGTCCCTCACCTTCACCTTCACAAGCTTGTTTCCATCCACAGTTTCTGTTATAAGGGACATGTCTACAATTCCCTCCTCAGAGGGTCTGGAGCTTACCGAGGTTTCCTCTCTGGAGGAGATTGCCGTTCCAAACTCGTCCAGCTCTTGCAGAAACCTTGGAGGAGATGTCCTTCCAATCAAGACCTCCCCACCATGCACCGTAGTTTCAGGATAGATTATTCCATCATCTGAGAGATTTCTGTAGGGTTCCTCCCCCCTGTATCCCCTTATGGTTTTGTCTGGAATCTCAAACCTGTCGTACTGTCCTCCTGGGTATCTTCTCTCCTCTGCTGTGTAAGTCCTGAAAAAGGTTGATCGAGCAAGCCCCCTCTCCACCGAGGCTTTGTTTATTATCAAGGCATCCTCGATGTTGTACCCTGTGTACGAGAGTACTGCAACCACAAAGTTCTGTCCTGCAGGTCTTCTGTCGAAGTTCACAGCATCCATCACTTTAGTGTTAACTAAGGGAATCTGGGGATAGTGCACCATATGTTCCCTGGTCTCAACCCTCAATCTGTAGTTGGAAGTTCCAAAGCCCAAGCTCTGCTTTGCCATTCCGGCCCCAGAGGAGTTTCTCGGTGCCGCATTGTGTTGAGGAAAGGGAATGATAGAGGCACAGATTCCAAGGATAGATGATGGATAGATTTCAAGGTGAGTATGCTCCGATGTGAGTTCTTCTTCCGTAACTGCCACATAGGCATTCTCCTCCTCTTCCGCATCGAGATACTCTACGATTCCCTTTTCAAGGAGTTCTGAGAACTTGACATTTCCAGCCTCTATTTGTTTTAAGTGAATTCCTTTGAGCTTTGATTTTCCATCTTCAACGATGATCAATGGTCTCCTCGCTCTTCCTCCATCACAGTTTATCTGAACTTCATTTATGTCCTCATAGAAACAGATATTAACTCCATTTGGGATCTTCCCACTTCTTCTATCCTTTCTCACCCTCTCTGTGAACTTCAAACCATCCCCTACAGTCCCAATGAGCGAGCCATTGAGATAGATGAAGGTGTTCTTCTTGGTTTCTTTTGCCTTCTGAATCTTTTTCACACCAATTCTGTAGAGATACTCCTCCACCTCCCTCTCAGGAACTACCACAGAGACTTCACACATTAAGGAAAGGTTCTTCACCAACCCACAGTTTGGACCTTCTGGAGTTTCGTTGGGACAGATTCTCCCCCAGTGAGATGCATGAAGGTCTCTGGCTTCGAAATGAGGCTGGGTTCGAGAGAGCATTGAGACCACTCTTCTCAGGTGGGAGAGCTTTGCCATGTAGTTCACAGAGTCCAGCAACTGGGAAACTCCAGTTCTTCCCCCAGGCCACTGTCCAGTAGCCATGGCGTGTCTCATTCTCTCTGTCAAGACATCTGCCCTTATGGACTTTCTAACGAACTGCTGAAGCTTTTCAGGATAAAACTTCCCTCTGGCATAGGTTCTCTCAAGTTGATAACGAATGTCTCTCGTGAGCTGGATCAAAGAGAGTCTAAAAAGATTCTGCAAGAGCTCTCCTGCAAGCTTCAACCTCTTGTTTGCATAGTGATCCTTGTCGTCCTTCTCTCTTCGATCTAGAGCAAGCTCTATCACTCTTCCAGCCATGATTCCAAGGTAGTAAGCCTTTCTTATTCTATCCTCCTTTTCAGTTCCAATGTGAGGTAAAAGATAACGGTCTATGGCATACTCTGCCCTCTTTAATCTGTACTCTTGTAGCTGTCCCACAGCTACCCTCTTTCCCAAAAGATCTAAGGCTTCCATTTCTGAAGTTATGTCCAAGGATTCCTCCAGATTGTCTAAAAGCTCTTTTCTAATCTCGGAATCCGCAGAGACTGTGTCTACTATGTCTCGGTCTCTTGCTATTCCCAACGCCTTCATCAAGGTTACAAAGGAGATCTTTCCAGGAACACTTGGAAAGGATACCTTGAGCAATCCATCTTTCTTTCTCTCAAGGTTTACGAGAGCTCGAAATCCATGCCTTGTAGAGAAAACCTTTGCAACCACAGTGTTTTCTCTCTCGTTTTTCTCTATTAAAACCTTGTTAGAAGCTAGATCCTCTATGGCAACTATAACCCTTTCAGAACCATTGACTATGAAGTATCCTCCTGGGTCTTTTGGATCCTCCCCCTTTTCTATCAGCTCCTCCTCTGAGAGCCCATGAAGAGAGCAAATGTTGCTCTTCACCATCACTGGAAGCTCTCCAATGTAAACCTCCACAGCATCCTTTTCCTCTCCATCGAAAACGGGAATCATCTCAAGATATAGGGGAGCAGAATAGGTTAGATCTCTGAGTCTTGCTTCCTGAGGATAGAGGTACCTTGTAGAACCATCTGCATCCTTCACCACTGGAATTCCAGCCCTTATTTCTCCAAACTTTACAAAAAATTCCTCAATATCAGTATCTATCTTCTCCATGTCGAGGATTACCTCTTGCAATCCCCTCTCAACAAAATCGTTGTAAGAATCAAGATGCTGTCTCACAAACTGTTTTTCCTTAAAGAATGAATCTATTACATGCCATTTACTCATAAAACTACCTCCCTACTCTATCACCACTCTGTAGGATATGGCTTCTCCAGCTGGAGAATTTTTTCTAACTATCTTTAAAACATCACCCACTTTAGCTCCAATCAACTTAACCACAGGATCTTTGGAATTTATCAATGGAAGCTGATCTTTTCTCACGTTGTACCTCTTGAGGAGTTCAACCACTTCTTCATCCTTTAGGATGATATGTTCTGGTACAAGCTCGTGCTCTCTGATATCCACCTTTCTCATTATTTTCCTCCATCAGAAATTGAACCAGAAAACCCAAAACTTCTTAAAATTGATCTTCATTTTTTTCAACATTTACCCTCACGCCCGGGCCGGGATTTGAACCCGAGTCACGGGAGTTCTGTCTTCGCTGAGCTGACAGTCCCGTATGATAAGCCGGGCTACACCACCCGGGCTAATTTATAATGGCCGGCAGCGTCTTGGAGTTCCCACCTCAGGTAGTACAGTCCAAATCGCTGGGAGACTTTACTTCCGTGTTCGGAATGAGAACGGGTGTGGCCCTCCCGCTATGGCTGCCGTACCAAATAGAAAATAAGGCTTGTACTATATAAACTTTTCGCTAAATAACGGTTTTAAAGGAGAATCGCAAAACCATAACTATTTAAAATCCTCTTTTAAGTAGGAGCGAATGTACGCAGAAAAGTATAGACCAAGAAAACTCTCAGAAGTTATAGGACAGCCCAAGGCTTTGCGAGAGCTTTTGAGTTGGTTCAACACCTGGCCCTCTCAAAAGAAAGTTGTGATGCTCCATGGAAAGAGTGGAGTGGGAAAAACCTGCACCATCTATGCTCTGAAAGAGGAGTTTGACTTGGATTTGATAGAGCTCAACACCTCAGACAACAGAAACTTTGAAAACGTCATGCGTATAGTAGGGAACGCATCAAACTCTCACTCCCTTGAGGGTAAGAGAAGATTGATTCTCTTAGATGAAGTGGACAACATCTCAGGCAGAGAGGACAGAGGGGGTGTGAGAGCTATCAACAGGATAATAGACACCACCAAGGTTCCCATAGTACTTATTGTCAACGAGTACTGGCAGATTTCTCAAAGCCTTCGAGAAAAGTGCAAGCTCATCGCATACCAACCTCTTCGTTCTCCCTCAATCTTTAAGGTTTTGAGGAGAATCAGGGATTCAGAGAATCTCAAGGTGAGAGATTCAGAGCTCCTGGAGCTTGCGAAAAACGCTGGCGGAGATTTGAGAGCAGCCTTCAATGACCTTGAATCCTTTTACCCAGAAATGCGCAATCTGAGAGATGAGAGGACAAGCATCTTCTCTGCCCTCGTACCACTCTTTAAGAACCAAAGCGCCAAAGTGAGGGAGAAGTTCTTCAACGTTGAAAAGACTCCAGAGGAAGTACTATGGTGGATTACAGAGAATCTTCCCAAAGTCTATGAACCCCAAGACCTTAGAAAAGCCTTCTACTATGCCTCTCGATCAGATGTTTTTTTGGGAAGGGTTAGGAGAAGACAGTACTACAAGTTCTGGAGTTATGCCAACGATCTCATGACCTCTGGGATCTCTGTCTCAAGAGAGGGAGAGTTTCACTTCGCAAGGTTTTCTTCTCCTACCTATTTCATACTTTTGGCAAGATCAAGGGCAAAGCGGGAGAAAGCCAAAAAGATTTTAAAAAAAATATCTGAGAAATGTCACTGTTCCACCAAGGTTGCAACCCAGTACTTAGATTTGATAGAGAGCCTCGAGAGGGTTCCAGGAAAGTGTGCAAAACTCTGCCTTTACTTTGGATTGGAGGAAGATGAGATCAGACATATCTTGAAAAATCCAACACCTACTTTGAAGAGTTTCAGAGAACTTCAAATTTCAGAGAAAAAACCAGAAATTCAAATTGAAAGAAAGTCAAAGAAAGCCATGAAAAGAAAAGAGGAGAAGAAAGAGAGGGGAAGGCAGAAGAGTTTGTTTGAGTTTTGAGGAACCTACTGAAATCAAGAGGTTTTAGAAGGTCCAACGTCATATTTTTCATCCAATTTCCTAATATTTGAAACTTGCATTAGAAATGTTTTTCTTAGTTCATTGTCAACATCATAATACTTTTTGTCCATCCTACCCACAAAAGGATTCATCGACAAACTCAAAAATAATATCAACATCATCTGGAGTAAAACCTCCCCTTTTCCAGGATTTTTCTCGTAGGGGGATGTTATTTCTTTCACCCTAACTTTGAATCTGTTCGATATCGAAACCAAACTCCTCAGCTCTCAACTTTAAAGTTTCAAATAAGTCTTCCAAATTTGCCAATTCACGAATTGATGCTTTATACTTTTCTAATTTATTTTTCCTTTTGAATAGAATATTCAATATTACATCTCTCTTTTTTTCAAGAATCTCAATCTTTAGAATTTCTGACCAGTTCAGGATCCAATCATCATAATCGTAAATCAATAGATCTCTTGTGATTCTGATAAATGGATGATTTAGAATCCTATATCTCTTATATAAAAGATACAAGAATGAAATTGAGGATAAAATTAACCAAACCCACCATAGCTCTTCTATTAAGATAAAAATATTGTTTGTCATATTTAAATTTGAAGCATTTGCAAGGTTTTCAGGAGCTTTTTTTTCATAAATGTCATCCCTGTCGTTGTCAATTGCCCAATAGCCTCCTGCATTTGGATTACCCTCTTCATTCAAAATCCAGATCAAACGAATTCCGTCAATATCTTTGAAGCTTCCTGAAAGCAAAGACCCTTGCTGATTTTGGTAAAGAACTCTTTGACATGTGGAATCTGTATGAATGAAAATACTGCAAGTAAAAAAAGTGAAATGGAAATTACAACTAATGAGTTCACAGTCAGGTTTTTGTCTTTTTTGAAATAGAATTTTTTTTCTGTCATTAAGTTCACCTTGGGATTTCCAAATGTTAGAGGAGAGCTATCCTTCATACCCTAAAAGCTCTTTCTTGATCAACTCCAAAGCTCTCTTAGCCACATCCTCTCTATCTATCACAAAGACAACAACATCATTTTTAGAAAGGTTGAAGCGAGACTCAATCTCTTCTTTCTCATCAAAAGAGATTCCAAAGGCTGGCAACTCGTCTGTGGAGATGTAACCTCCAGCTCCAGTTTCCCTTTTCACCTTATCTGCCAGAGCCATGGCATACCTCTTGTCTCTCGGTAAAACTCCGTAGAATCCTTCTATTTTCTCTCCAATAACTACCCCTCCACCTTTCAAAATCTTTCTTATAAAACCTGAGCTCGTGTTTGCAAAGACGTCTGTTATTTCCTTCATTTCAAGACCTCCAATAATTCTATTACTCAGGATTTATAAGGTTTTGGGAATAGATGCTCACATGAACTCCTCACGATTCTTTCAGAAAAAGATAACTCCTACAGATTTCACAGTACTCTTTTGATTTGTAGTCTGTGTCCCAAAGACTGTTGGAGAAGAACATGACACACCTTGAATTTTTACACTGTCTCAAGCCAAAGGTATGTCCAAGCTCATGAATTGCCTCCTTTAAAACTCTCTCCAAAAAAACTTCAATACTGATTTCTCCTCTCAACAAAAGCTTTTTTTTCTATCTCAACTTTTTCAAGAATAACAATTTTGAATTTGAAATAGCTTAGACCATTTTTCATTGATAGCAAGAATTCTTCATCAAAATCTCCAATGGGAAGTATGGAAAGCTCCATAAAGATTGTCTAAGAAAAACCAAAGGTTTTTCTGATTGCAGGAAATCTAATGATTTCCAGCAAGTTTAATTTCAGGTAAAAAACAAACATATTTCTGCAAGAGTTGTAACCACAGATTTACTCCTGATGATGGATTTAAGAAACTTCACTTTTCACCAGAAGTTGTGATGGAAGCTGTTGCTCTTTACACAAGAGGTCTTTCTCTTAGAGAATAATTACAGATAAGCTGCCAGCCTATATGAGAGCATTTACAAAGTTTTTCTACAGGAAAGCTGAACACATATATGGTGTTCCTATTGCATGTAAAAGATATGGGTTGAAACATCCAACAAAATCAAAGATTTTTCTGTTGGTTGATTCAGCTAAAAATATCCAATTTCCAGCGGTTTTAGAATTGTCGGATGATTTCATATGAATAGAAAGATTTATAAGAAGATAGAAAGATATAAAGAGGTAGAAAGATTCACTCAAAATGATTGTATACGCAATGCGTATATACCTAAGTTATATGAAATGGCGGTCTAAAGACATAAGTAATAAATATAATGGAGAGATACCATGAGTATGGACAATCTAAATACTAAAGACATAGGATTCACAAAAGAAGGGTGGATTTATTATCCATTCCTAAATACAAAAAGAAAAGACGAACCTGAAGAAAGAGTACGACTTCAAGTTTTAAAGGAACTTATATTAAAGTATAAATATCCCAAAGAGAGGATAGAAATTGAGTTTTTAGTTCCAAGACGCAAACCAGAGGATCGAGCCGATATTGTTATTTTTGAAGATGACGAGAAAGCAAAGGCGTATATTGTATTTGAATTGAAAGCTCCAAATTGCTCTTCTAAAGAAAAAGAACAAGCAATAGAACAGGCTTTTGGGAATGGAGTACCTTTGGGAGCAAAATATGTTGTATTCCACTGTGGTAATGAGGAAGACAAACGAGTTTTTATTGTAATTGCAGATAAGCCTCTTGAAAGGAAAAACAACTTAGTCTCTGATATCCCTGTTCACTACGGGAAAATACCAGAATACAAATTTAAACGTGGAGATAAAACATGGGATTTAAAACCGGTAAATCTAAACACTCTAAGTAATATTTTTCATCGTTGTCATACTGTATTATGGGGAGGTGGAGAGAATGATCCTATACCTGCATTTGATGAGATGAGTAAAATACTATTTGCAAAACTCTATGATGAAAGATACACCAAAATAGGCGAATTCTATAAATTTCAAACAGGAACTAATGAAAATGAGGAAACTATCGCAGAAAGAGTTGTAGAATTATACGAAATTGCTAGAAAAGCAGATCCTTATGTATTTAAAGAACCTATAATGGTCGAAAGTGAAAAGATTTTTGAGGTTGTAAAACTGCTTCAAAGTATTTCTTTAAGATTAACCGACCTTGATGCTAAGGGTAGAGCATATGAAAGATTTTTAGGTTCAATCTTCCGAGGTCCTGCGGGTCAATATTTTACTCCTCGTGAAATTGTTGATTTTATGGTGAGAATGGTAAAGCCCAATGTAAATGACCTTGTGATTGATCCAGCATGTGGGAGCGGGGGCTTTCTTCTATATTCTTTAAATTATGTTAGAGAGGAAATACAAAGGAGCTACGGGGGGGATACAGAAGCTTTATTTGAGTTCGCTAACCACAGATTATATGGAATTGAAAAAAATGAGCGAATAGCTCGTGTTGCTATGATGGATATGATTGTACATGGCGATGGCCATAGTAATATAGAACATTGAGATGGTCTTCAGGCTTATGAACTTTATGATCGTAAAATAATTAGCAAAAATAAATTTAACATAACTTTGACAAATCCGCCTTTAAGTACAAAATCATATGAAACAACTCAGAATATTCTAAAACATTTTGAGCTAGGGTCAAAGATGAAACATAGACCGAAACAACGCTTATCCATGCTTTTCATTGAGAGGTGCTTAGAACTTCTTAAATCAAAAGGAAAATTAGGAATTGTTTTAGATGATGGTATCTTAAAGAATTCTACTTTACGGTATGTACGAGAATTCATACTTAGTAAGGGAAAAGTTATGGCTATAGTAAGCGTACCCAAACATACATTCATTCCCAGTGGTGCTGATGTAAAGGCAAGTCTGGTTTTCATAGAAAAGCATGTGAAACCATCTAAGAATGATTATGTTTTCATGGCGTCAATAGATCACATTGGCTTTGATTCAACTGGGCGTTCTGATCGCAATGACTTGCCAATTGTTTTAGAAGAGTTTGCGAAATTTTTAAAAGACCCTAGTACATATAGACCAAGAAAAGAGGGAGATAAAATAGTTACTTATGCTTTAAAGTATGAGTATTTGCAGGATAGACTCGATTATGAATATTATCATCCAGCATTTTTAGAAGAAATCGAAAAGATTGAGAATTCAAAATATAGAGTCACAAATTTGGAGGAGTTGTGTATCAAAATTTCTACGGGTAAAACCTTTAAAAGAGAGCAATACAAAGACAAATCTGAAACCTGTAATGTGTTCAACATAAAAACTACTAATCTTACGAATGATGGCATTGATTGGTATAAAGAATCTCATACTGGTTCCTATATCGATGAAAGTTTATATGAAACGCATGGTGATGCACAAGTAGAGCCAGAGGATATATTATTGAACTGCTCTGCCCATAATATTGAATATGTAGGGAGATACGTTGATATAGTAGAAACAATACCATCGGAAGTTGGCAATAAAATCCTATGTTCAGGGGAAGTAATGGTAATACAACCCGATATTAATAAAATAGATCCTGTATATCTTCTTTTTTTCCTTAGATCGAAATTAGGACAACTTCAAATAAGGAGAATTATAACTGGGCAATCTGCCCATCTTTATTCAGAAGATATGATGAATTTATTTAGAGTAATTATTCCCCCTATTTCGAAACAAAAAGAGTTGGGCAAGCGGTTAAAGGAAAAAATAGACGAGAGAAAAAGACTTCTATCACGAGCTAAAAAAGTCAAAGATGAAACAACAAGAATGTTTGATGAGGTTGTTAGAAAATGACCGCTACTTCATATAACATGGTGTTTGTGGTTCGCTACTTTCACCAAAATGCTTCGCACTTTACAAAGCCCGAAAACATTAGATGTTTACAATTTAAAGCTTTTTGAGGATCCTGGTATAATATCATATTGTATAATTATTTATTGACCATTTGAGAGGGAATTATGATTCAACTTCCAACCCCATTTAACCAAAAACCTTATATATAACAGTGTTATATCTTTTAATGGTGAGGAGATGAAGATAGATGTGGTTGGTGAAATCTGTCCAGTTCCTCTCATAGAAACGAGAAAGGCTTTGCTTAGGGCTGAGAGTGGAACTCTCATAGAGATCGTTGGAGATCACTCCTCTTCAAAGAAAGAGATTCCTATGGCTGTTAGGGCTTTGGGAGAAGAACTCTTGGAGGTCAGAGAG
>JBHIDS010000055.1:0-12360 GCA_046760205.1 Candidatus Methanofastidiosia archaeon | reverse complement strand
AAAAACCAAGTATTGGAGATAAAATTCCAAAAGTTAAAACTATTAAAAATTCTTGCTCTTTCGGAAGTAACTCTGGAAAACCTGGAGGGTATCCCATAAAATTTGAGCGGAACAAATCAACACAGTAGCTTAAGGGAATGAGACGAGAAACATATTTGACGACAAAGTCTGGCAGTGCTGAAAAGGGAAAAAACATTGCACACAAAACCAAAAAAACAAACTGCAACATGTTTGCTGCAAGGTTTGCTGATTCTTTCACAATAAGGGTGAAGGCTGCAAAGGCAAACCCCATTCCAAAAGTTCCAGAAAGGCTTAATACAAGTATTAAAATTCCAAAACCAAAGTTTTCGTATGGAAGTTTACCCAAAAAGTATGTTACAAAGATGATTGCAGCAATAACATTCAAACCAGTCCACACTACAGATACTGTGACTCTCGATACAAGACTTGCAAACTTTGAGGAAGGTGTCAAGTATAAAGACTCAAGGGTCCCCTGATACTGTTCCCAGCGAATGTTGTAACCTATTGTCCACAAAGTGTCTGACAAAAACATGAAAAGCACAAAACCATACATCATTATTCCACCATAGTTTCCTTTAGAAAATCCTCCTTCGCTACCTCCTCCAACAAACATTAAAGTTGCAATGGTAAACATCAAAATTATTATAAAAATCATGAGAAAGCTTGTTATAAAGTTCACTGGATATCTAGTCATAACTATCAACTGCTTTTTTGACATTGAGTAAAAGGATTCAATTCCTCTTTTAATTCCAAACTCACTCAAACCAATTCTCAAAACTTCCCCACCCCCTCATTTTTCTTTATAGCTTTTTCAGTTGAAAGAAAAACCCAATATCCCAAAAGAGGTGCAACAACACAAAAAACCCACAACACTGCGAGGTCTTGATACCAGGTTTTGAAAAAGTAGGAGACTTCAAGAAGGGAGGCTCTAATACCATTGTTCATCCAAGTCGGAGGAAACGTCAGGGCAAGGTATCTCAAAAACTTTGGAAAAACTGTAATAGGATAGTAAATTCCCATTAAAAAGGCAACAATCCATTGGGCAAGCTGTATTAGAGCATTAGCCTCCTTCAACTTCAAAATCAAGGCTCCATACAAAAAGCTTAAACCATAAATAGGTATTAATCCAAAGGACAAAAACAAAATTGCCACCAAGATATTTCCCTGAAATGGGTTTACTCCAAAGATGTAGCACCCAAGAATAAAGGCTATCCCAAAATTTATAATGTTTCTGAAAGCTCCATAAAAAGCAACTCCCCCCAAAATCAAAATTTTGTTTGTGGGAGTGAGATAAATTGATTCTAAGGTTCCAGTTTGTTGTTCCCTTCTAACCCAAAAACCAAAGTTCCACAAAGAACCTGCAACAATCATAAATATGTTTGCCCCAATAACCATGTATGCAACATAGTTTGCAGTTCCAGTATTTTTCAAAAAGTTTTCCTCAATGTTTTCTCCTCCCAAAGACCTTCCCAAAAGAATTGGAATTGCTGCAAGAAAGGTTGGAATTAAAATTTCAATTAAAACTCCTCCCTTGTATCTTGAAATCATCTTCAACCTTGCCATGAAAACTGATGTAACAACGTTGAATTGAGTTTTGAAGTTGAATTGGGAAAGCATCAAACCACCCTTGTATCTTCACTCAAGGTTCTTCCAGTCTTTGCTATAAAAACATCTTCCAGTGTTATATCCTCTGGTGAGATATACTCAATTGTAGAGTGATACTCAAACAAAATCCTTATAACTTTTGGAAGCATTATTCTTGAGTTTTCTGAAACTATTACAAGTTTTGAAACTCCATCCTCCTTTGTTATTGCAATATTCTTAATTCCATCCATTCTCTTTAAAATCTCAAAGGCTTTGTCTGGAATTATGCCTTCAATCTTTGTAACAGCTTCCTTTGAAATCTGGGACTTCAACTCCTTCACACTTCCCAAAGCTATTATCTCACCCCTATCTATTATTGCTACCCTTGAACAAAGTTCTTCTGCCTCATCCATTTGATGTGTGGTGTAGATAACCGTGTGACCCCCTTCATTCAAATCTTTGACAATTCCTCTCAGCTCTCTTGCAGAGTGAACATCCATGGTAACTGTGGGTTCATCAAGAATCAGTATTGGAGCCTCATTTATCAAAGACTTTGCAAAGGCTAACTTCATTTTCTGGCCTGAGGAATAGGTTTCAACAGTTCTGTCAATGATTTCATTCAAATCCAAAAGCTCTATCAATTCTGAAATCTTTTTTCTTCTGCGAGGGGAAGGAACATGATACAGGGACGCAAAAAACTCCAAATTCTCCCTTCCAGTTAATTTCCAGTACAAACCCCTCTCCCCCATGAGCATGCAACCTATCGATGCTCTCACCATGTTTTCATTTTTCTGTAAGTTGAAATCGTTAATCCATGCGGTTCCTTCAGTCGGAAGCAGGAGTGTTGTCAAGCACTTTATGAGGGTTGTTTTTCCAGCACCATTGGGACCTAAAAGCCCAAAGATTTCTCCCTCATAAATCTCTAAATTTATGTTTTTCAAAGCCTTGACTTCTTTTCTTTTTGACTTGAATATCTTTTTTCTCTCCTTTGAAACATAGGTTTTTGAGAGGTTTTCAATCTTTATTATAGGTTTCATTCCATCACCTTCTCAAAGTAAATATAAATTCTTTTCCTCTCAAACCCATGTTTTCTGTAGAATTCTAAAGCCATAAAATTCTCTGCCCAATAATCAGCAAAAACCTTTTGAACATTGCTTTCCAAGAAAAAGTTAAAGGCTGAATAAAGTAAAGCCTTCCCCAAGCCTTTACCTCTATGCTTTTTCAATATAGAAATTGTCCAATCTCCAATTCCATCTCTAACTTCTGCAATCACAAAACCCACAACTTCTCCCTTCTCTAAAACAAAACCTTTACCTTTTTTTATCCATTTCCTAAACTCTTTTTTAGAAATTTTTTCTCCAAAACATTTTTTGTGAATTTCAGAAAATTGATATTCATCTCCATCTTTGTATTCTCTCAATTTGTATCCCTTCAAAACGTTTACCTCAAAGGCTTTATTCAAATTTTTTTCAGAAATTATAAGGGAGGCTGAATATTGAAATTTGAATTTTTTTGCAAGCAACAAGGAAAATGGATTATTCTCAACAGTTCTCAAAACAATTTTATCCCTGTTTTTTTCTTTAAAATATTCTTCTACAAATTCATAAACCTCTTCCATGTGTTTTTCATCCTCCTCACATACCTCAAAATTCCAACTTGGAATTCCCTTACATTGAAGAATGCATTCCTCCAAAGTCAATCTTCCTTCATCTCCAAAAACAAAAAAACCAGTATTTGCAAAAACAAAAAAATCTTTTTTCTTGAGAATTTTTAAAAATTGGTTTTCATCGACAGAACCATAATAATCAAACAACAAACTATATCCTCCATTGTAAGTTTTGTTGTAAATTTCTACTAAAAAATTCAAATCTCTTAAATTAGCCTTTCTAATCATAATTCCTTCACCAACCTCAACCTTGAAACTTCAAATCCACTCTCTTTGTGATATTTGTGTTCATCAATTCAAGAGGAGAAAGTCTCTTTATTAAGTTTTCGGGAAGCAAAAATCTTTAAAAAATAAAATTTTGGAATGTCCATCATTTTCACATTTCTCGTTGTACCCTTTTGGGATGGACATTCCACTCTTATCTTGAATCTTTCCATTTATAAAGCTTTCCCCTTTTTTACCTTGAGATAAAATTTGAATATACAAAAATATTGTTTTTTTTGTTGTTTTTCAGATAGATTTAGAGTTTAATTAAGATTAGAAACAAAATATGGATTTATTTTAAAAAAGGTAAAAAAATAATTTTATTCAACAGAAACCCAGGTGATGGTTTTCTCTATCTCTGGAAACTTTCTTATTTTTTTTATCACAAATTCCTCAAGACTCTCAATCTCCTTTAATTCTACTTTCACTATTATATCGTACTCTCCATAAAGAATGTGTGCCTCTGAAACGCCATCTAGGGCTTGTAACTTCTGAAGTACAACTTTCTCTTTTCCAACTTGAACGTTGCACAAAATAAAGGCAACTACCATTCAGACACCACTCTCAATGCAATGAAAAAATATATAAACTTTGTGATTAAGCATCTTGGGTGTTCTCATGAAAATGATGCTTGTGGTGAACCCTACAGCAGGCGCTTTTAAGGTCTCAAAGAAGTGGGAAGAGGTAAAAAAACTCCTTGAGAGAGAGAAAATAACTTACGATTATAGGTTAACCTCAAAACCTAAAGAGGCAACCCCCTTGACGAGAGAGGCATTGAGAGAGGGATATGAACACATCGTTGTGGTGGGAGGGGATGGAACAGTTCATGAGGTTGTCAATGGATTCTTTGATTCTAAGGGCTTGATATCAAAGAGAGCTTGCCTTTCTCTGATTCCAATTGGAACTGCAAACGACTTTGTGGTAAATGCCAGCTTAGTAAAAGATTACAGAGAGGCGATCTCAAAACTTAAGAGTGATGAGATAAAAAAGATAGACATTGTCAGGGTTCAAATGAGGGAGGATACCAGATACTCCACAAGCATTTCAGGAATAGGTTTTGATTCTGAGGTGAGCAAAGAGAGTTTTTCTTCTCCCAAGTTCTTAGGCAAAACTCTATCATACATCTACAGCGTTTTCAAGGCACTTATAAGGCTTAAGTCATATCGTTTCGAGATAAATCTGGATGGAGAGAGATTTTCGGAGAGGGCAATCTTTGTGGATGTGTGCAATGCCTCATACTATGGAGGAGGAATGATGATGGCACCAGATGCAAGAATAGACTCAGGTTTTTTCGATCTCGTGATAGCAGGAGAATTCTCAAGATTTGAAACCATAAGAACTCTCCCAAAGGTTTACTCTGGAACCCACATTCAAAGTCCAAAGGTCAAGGTCATGAGAGGGAGGAGAGTAGAGATTTCAACAGAAAAGGTTCTGCCAATTCACGCAGAAGGGGAATTGATAGGAGAGACTCCTGCCACCTTTGAGTTGCTTTCCAAGGTTTTGAGAATCAGAGGTTAAGAAATCCCTAACCTTTATAAGTCCTGAATTCCAAGAGAATGAAGTGATGTTGTGGACATCGAAGAGCTTTACAAAAAACTCCAAAAAAAGATAGAGAGAGAGGAGTTTGAGAGGAGAGTTAAAAAGAAGTTAGAGGAATTTGGGGGGCTCCTCACAGAGGAAGGAGCAGCTCTCATAATTTCGGCAGAACTTGGGGTTTCAATAGATTTTGAAAAAAAAGAGGAGATCCTGAAGATTTCAGAGTTGGAGGAGGAAATGACAAACGTTTCGGTTTTTGGGAGAGTTACCTCAATTTCTGAGATTAGAGAGTTTCAAAGGAGAGGTGGAGTTGGGAAGGTTTTAAACTTGAGGATCATGGATGAGACCGGGAGCACGAGAGTAGTGCTCTGGGATGAGGCAACAGATGTGCTTTCAAAACTCAAGAGAGGGGACATTTTGGAGCTCAAAAACTGCTACACCAAAAAAGGAATCACAGGTGAGTGTGAGCTGAATCTCTCAAGGAGGTCAAAGGTCATTTTAGATCCTAAAGAACATCCAGAGCTTCCAGAATTCAAAGAGAATTTTCTGAAAATTTCAGAGATTTCAGAGAACATGCAAAACATAGACGTTGTTGGAAGGATAATTCATATTTCAGGAATAAGAGAGTTCAACTTTGAGGAGAGGGTAGGGAAGGTATCCTCCCTCACTTTAAAAGACAACACTGGAGAGATAAGGCTTACTTTGTGGAATGAAAAGGCAGAGCTTGCAAACTCTCTAAGGAGGGGAGATCTGGTGAAGCTTGAGAATGCAAGCTCAAGAATGGGGTTAAATGGCATTGAGCTCTCCCTAAACTGGGGCGGAAAGCTTCTGTTAAACCCAAAGATTGAGGAAGAGATAGAGCTTCCAGAGGAGAAGCTTTCTAAGATCTCAGAGATAGAAGGAGAGGTTGAAATCTCTTTGAGAGGCTTTGTCTCTGAGATTTTAAGCAAGAGAAGCTTTGAGAAGAGTGATGGGAGCAAGGGAGAGCTTGCAAGTTTCATCTTAAAGGACGATTCTGGAGAGATAAGGGTTTGCCTTTGGAACGAGATGGCTGAGTTTTACAAGGGGCTCTTAAGGGGAATAGAGGTGAAGCTTGAGGGAGCATATGTGAGAGATGGGTTGAATGGAAAAGAGGTTCATCTCTCTCAAGGTGGAAGAATTCTCTTTGAGAGTAATCCAGAGCTAGAAGAGATTCTCAAAAAGAAGACAGAAATACCAAAGGGACTTGAGAGAAAGAAAATCTCAGATTTGGAGGAGAGAGATTTTTGTGAAATACGTGCTATCGTAAGAAGGTTTGAGAGGTTTCGCACTTACAATTTGGCTGAGTTGGATGATGGGTTTGAAACGATGACAGGGGCAACTCTTGAGGATTTAAATGAGGGGAAAGAGTACCTTTTTAAAGCTCAAGTTCTAAAGACTGACGTTGGATTACACTTGGTTTTACGAAAAGCCTTAAAGTTGGACTTAGAGAGAGAGGCACTTCAACTCATCAAAGAAATAGAATCTATGGTGAATTAGATGAAAAGGGAAATTGAGGATTTACCTGGAATTGGTCCCAAGTCTGCCGAGAAGTTAAGAGAAGCAGGCTTTAGGACTTTGGAAGCGATAGCTGTAACCTCTCCAGAAGAGCTCTCCTCTGTGGCAGAGATTGGAGAGGCGACTGCTACAAAAGCCATAGAGGCCGCAAAGAAGATGGCAGACGTTGGGGGATTCATTACAGCCTCTGAACTCTATGAGAGAAGAAAGACCATAGGGCACATCACCACTGGAAGCAAGGAGCTGGATGAACTCTTGGGTGGTGGCGTTGAGACCCAAGCTATAACAGAGGTCTTTGGTGAGTTTGGTTCTGGAAAGTCCCAGATTGGATTTCAGTTATGTGTTAATGTCCAGCTTCCAGAAGAGAGAGGAGGGATGAGTTCCAAGGCGATATTCATAGACACTGAGAATACCTTTCGTCCAACAAGGATAATCCAGATGGCAGATAGTTTAGAGCTCGATTCAAAAGAGGTTCTTCAAAACATAAGTGTTGCGAGGGCTTTCAACTCTTCACACCAGATGCTGCTTGCAGAAAAGGCAGAGAAAATTTTAGAGATGGGGGAAACAAGACTTTTGGTTGTAGACTCTTTAACCTCAGCCTTCAGGGGAGAGTACATAGGCAGGGGAACCCTTGCAGAGAGGCAGCAGAAGCTGGGAAAACACTTAAGAGTTCTTCACAGACTTGCAGATCTTTACGAAACTGCAATCTTTGTCACCAACCAGGTGGCTGCAAGACCGGATGCTTTTTTTGGTGATCCCACAAGACCAATTGGAGGACATATCCTTGGACACTCAGCAACGATGCGTGTCTACTTTCGAAAATCAAAGAAAGGACAGAGGATTGCAAGATTGGTGGACTCGCCAAACCTTCCAGAAGGAGAGGCAATCTTCATCATTGATGAGAAGGGGATTCATGATAAGTGATAACCTACCAAACCAACTTCTCCCCAAACCTTTCAGATAGGATTTTATCCAAACCGTAAAACCTTCCAGCCTTCGATGTGTAAATAACAAAAAAGATAGAAAGCATCATCACATAGGTGAAAATCCAGTCTTTTCCCAATGTTCCAAACATCAAATTCAATGAAAAGGCAAACCCCAAAAGAGAAGAAAGACGTGTCAAGATCCCAAGTATGAGAAAGAGACCTAACCCAAACTCAAAGATCATCTGAAGCTTTGCAAGAATCTGCCAGTTTGGTATTGCAAAATCCTTGAGAAAAACCTCATAAAGGCTCAAAGGATGATCTTTTGATAGATATATTAAAAAAATCTCTGTAGCCCTGTCCATAGAGACCCTTTCTAAGATTTGAAAATGCTGTGGAAAAAAAGATGACTCCCATCAAGACTCTCAAAAGTGTGAAGTTGAAGCCATGGAGCCTTTCTGAATCAAATCTCATCGTTCTCTTCTTGACTTTCAACATTTAAGTTTTATCCAAAACAGTTGAAGTGAGATTCAAACCAAACCTTTATTAGGATACCAATCAGGGAAAGCACATGAAAAAGGCAAGGCTTTGTGATTTGGGATTGATATCAGCTCTCGAGTCTCAGACCATATATCATGCTGTTTCAAAGGCCTTCAAGAAAGACTCACACCCAACTTTGATCTTGATGAGACCCAAAACCCCATACGTTTGCATAGGGTATCACCAAGAGCTATCAAAGGAAGTAGACTTGGAATTTTGCAGGATAAATGAGATTCCAGTTTTCAGAAGAGAGATTGGGGGAGGGGCTGTACTTTTGGACAAGAACCAGCTCTTCTTTCACTTGATTTGCTCTAAGGATGAGATTTCTGGAGATATAGAAAAGAGGTTTAGAAAGTTTACTAGACCTGCCATTGAAACCTATAGGGCTTTTGGGATAGAGGCAGAGTTCAAGCCTATCAACGACATTCAGGTTAGGGGAAGAAAGATAGGGGGAATTGGAGGAAAAATTGGAAAGTCCCAAATTTTTGCATCGAGCATGATGTTTGACTTCAACCACAAGATGATGTCTCAGGTTCTAAAGGTGCCAAGTGAGAAGATGAGAGACAAGGTTTTTCAAAGTCTTGAGGAGTACATCACCACCATGAATAGAGAATTGGGATTTAAACCTGATCTTAGAGAGGTCAAAGAAAGACTTGTTGAAAATTTTGAAAAGACCTTCCACTTTGAATTTGAGGCTTTGAATTTGAGCGATGAGGAGAGAGAGATTGTGAAGATTCTCAACGAGAGATTTTCCTCAGAGCAATTTCTGAATAGAAAAAAATTCAAAAGAAAAGACTCAAAAGCGGTGAAGATTTCTGGAGGAGTCTATGTCAGAGAAGCTACCTACAAGGCTAGGGGAGGGTTGATAAGGGCAACCTTGCGCCTGCGAGAGAATCTCATCGAGGACCTTCTCTTGAGTGGGGACTTCTTTGTCTATCCAAAAAATGGCTTGCGAAAGCTTGAAAAAGCTCTCGTCGGGGCAGAGCTTGAGAGGAAGGAAATTTTAGAGAGAATTGAGGCTTTCTTTGAGGAAGAAATTGAGATTCTTGGAGTTTCTAGGAAAGACTTTCTTAAGGTTTTGATGCTCACAAAAGCCTGAAAACTTTTCCTTCGCTCTCAGACAACTCATAAATAGGATGAGAATAACTATGTTTATGAGGCAAAGATTAGGTGTTGGATTTGAAGGAACGAGCAAAAAGGGTGAGAGATACATAAAATTGCAGCTCAACACCTCAGAGCTTTTAAACCTTGAGCCAGATGAGGAGGACAGGATACATCTTGTTCTCTTTCCAAAAGAGTGGAGCAAGGAAGGTAAAAGTGGCATTTATTACAACGTTGTGGAGTCAAGGTTAAAGCCTGTAAAAGATTCTAAAGAAAATGAATCATGAGAAAGCTAAAAGAGAATTTCTCTCAAAACCTTTATAACTTTACCTTCAAAATGAGAATATGCTCTTTGGCACTTCAGGCATCAGAGGTAAACTAGACGAGGTGAATCCAGAGTTTGCACAGGAACTTGGAAGGTGCTTTGGAACATATATGAGGAGAAAAAAACTCAGAGAGGTCGTGGTTGGAAGAGACACAAGGATCACATCAGAGATGCTCTTAAAAGCCTTAATCTCAGGTTTACTCTCTTGCGGTATTGAGGTTTTAGATTTTGGACTCGTTCCAACGCCAGTACTTGCTCACTTTGCAAGAGAGGCTGGAGTTATGGTAACAGCCTCTCACAATCCCGAATCCTACAATGGCTTAAAGTTTTTCAGAGAAAAAAGAGAGCTCTATCCAAAGGAAGAGAGGGAGATAGAGAATATCTTTGAGAAAAGAGCCTTTAAAGCTGCAGACTGGAACGATGTTGAAAGTGTTAAGAGGGAAAACCCTATTCCAGAGTATATCAAAGATGTCTTGAACTATGCGAGGAGAGAGTTCGGTTTTACAGAAGTGAACAAAAAAGTCGTTCTCGACTGTGGAGGAGGCGTTGGAAATTTGGTTCTACCAGAACTTCTCTTGAAAATGGGATGTGAGGTTACAACCTTAAACTCCCATCTTACAGGTTTTTTTAAAAGACCTCCAGAGCCAAAGGAAGAAAACATCTCAGAGCTTTGCAACCTTGTGAGAGAGACGAAGGCAGATTTGGGGATTGCCCAAGATGGGGATGCAGACAGGATAAATCTGGTGGATGAGAGGGGAGAAGTGGTACCAGAGGATTCTGTGATAGCCCTTCTTGCATATCACTATGCTTCTGAAGACGATGTTGTAGTTACTTCCATAGATACCTCCTTTAGAATAGATGAATATCTCTCAGGAAAAAAGGTTAAGGTTAAAAGGGTTATGCTTGGAAATCTTCACGAGGGAGTTAAAAAGCACAATGCAATCTTTGCAGGAGAACCATGGAAGCACGTTCATGTGAAGTTTGGATGTCACATAGACGGTTTTATCTCCTCTGTCATTTTATTGATACTTTTAAAGAAGAGGGGAGTTTCAACTAGAAAGCTCTTCGAAAAAATAGAAAATTTCTTCATCTTTAAGGAAAGTGTAAGCTTAGGTAGAAAAGTATCTTTGAGTGCTTTTAAGAGAGAACTTAAGAAGATGAGAGATTTAAGGGAAATCATCGAGATCTCTGGTGTCAGGGCAAACTTCAAAGACAACTCCTGGATTCTAGTTAGACCTTCTGGAACAGAGAGGAAGCTCAGAATTGTGGTGGAGGCAAGAAGCAAAAAGAGGCTGAATGAACATCTGGATTTTCTAAAAAGTGCAGGATGCCTCGACACCACCACAAAACTCAGCCGATAGGCACCACTTGTGGAAACCACAACGGTCGAGCCTATTGTAGCAAGGATTACCCACACATCCCTGTGTCGAGACATCCCATTATATAATGCAAACTCATCCTATAAATACTTTTCTCCTTTTTTGAGATTTAAAGTCCAAAAATAGCGATTCTTTTGATGTATCACTCTTTTAGGAAGTATTCCAGAACATCCTTCATACTCTTGAAGATATCCTCTGTTCTCTTCATAGTTTCTCTTATTGAGGTGAGTATCAAGGCATTTATCCTGTTGTACTCTGAAGTATCCTCTCCATAGATTGGGATGTGCTTTTGAATCAAGAGTCTATACTTTAAAAAATCTCTTATGAAGACATCGTCGTGTTTCTCTCTCAAAAGTGAAAAAGCCTTAACCCAAGATTCCACAACATTTGAAGAACCAAGTTCAATTTTCTCATTGGTTTTGGTATCTTGAAATTGGATGTAAGTCTTATCCTTCTTTTTCACTACAGATATCTTGAAAGGCATGAGAGATATTTATTTCAAGATTTATATAAACCTTTTGTCCTCATCCAAAGTTCTTGCATACCAATCTAAAACTCTTCGTACCTGAGAGGAGGAGTACTCCAACCTCTTTGAGAGTCTCAAAACCTTTATTTCGAGTTCTCTTTTCTCAAGTTCTTTTAAAACCCAATGGTAATCCTGGTCAGGACCTAAGAATATCAAGTCTGGCTTCACCCTTTCCACTGAAGAGAAAAAGTCAATTTCAGAACCGAGAACCACTCTATGAACGTACTTGATACTTCGGAGCATCTCTGCTCTTTCCCTTTCTGAGAATATTGGCTTTCTTCCTTTTAGCTTTTTTACATTTAAATCCCTTGCCACCACAACGTAAACTTCACCCAACTTCGAGGCTTCCTTTAAAAGATATATATGACCAGGATGTAGAATGTCAAAGGTTCCAGCCACAAAGACCTTCATGTGAGGAAAGGTATCAAAAAACTATTTAAGTCTTGTCTTTCATGAAAATCTGTGAGAATAGCTGTTACAGGGACTCCAGGCGTTGGAAAGACTTATCTTTGCAAAAAGATTTCAAATATATCAGGATTGAGACACTTAGAAGTTTTAGAGTTTGCAAAGAAATTTGGGTTCATCTCAAAGATGGAGAATGAAAACACTTTGATCATAGACGAGGAGAGGCTTCAAAAGAAGTTCAAAGAGATGAACGACATTTTGATAGATTCCCACTTCTCAGAGATTTTTGATGTGGATTTGGTTATAGTTTTGAGATGTGAGCCTATAACGCTTTTTAAAAGGTTGAAAGAAAGAAGGTATGACGAGAAGAAGTTGAAAGAGAACGTGCTCTCAGAGATGCTTGACTACAATCTCTTCAATGCTTTAAGATATCACAGAGAAGAGGATATATTCGAGATTTTGAATTACGATATGAAGGAAACCATCTCAGAGGCATTGCAGATTTTGAAAAATCCGAAAGAGGCAAAGAGCCTTAAGCATGGCTCAAAGTGTAA
>JBHIDS010000054.1:0-12433 GCA_046760205.1 Candidatus Methanofastidiosia archaeon | reverse complement strand
GGTTTCATTTACCTCCCCCCACTTGGCTCCAGCTCTCATTATCTCAGGTTTTACAGCAGGATAGGCTGTGCAAAGTTTTCCTTCAAGAACACCTGCTGCAGCCAGAACTTGCTGTTCATGACAAATTGATGCAATAGGCTTGTTACTTTCTGCAAAGTGGCGTACAATAGAAATTACTTTCTCATTCAAACGAATGTATTCTGGTGAACGTCCTCCTGGAATTACAAGGGCATCGTAATCTTCTGGGTTAATTTCCTCAAAGGTTTTTGTAATTGCAAAATTGTGTCCAGGCTTTTCACTGTAGGTTTGGTCTCCCTCAAAATCATGGATAGCTGTTCGAACTGTATCACCAGCTTTCTTGCCTGGGCAAACTGAATGAACTGTGTGTCCCACCATTTTCAGCATTTGGAAGGGAACCATTGCCTCATAGTCCTCGACAAAATCCCCCACAATCATAAGAATCTTTTTTGCAGCCATTCTCTCACCTCCTTTTCTTTATTTTTAGACATCCAGGCTTTTGTACTGGATGTGTAGTTCATTCATATCTGAGCTACACCCTTTATAAATTTTTCTATTCATGGGGTTTGGATTTCCGAATAATACCTGTTTTACAAAGGAGATCCTCATGATTTTAACCCTTTAAAACTCTTAAAATCAAAACCGGAGGATGTTCTTCTCCATGCCTTTGAATGTTTTTCTATGCCCTTTCCCATCTTCTCCCAAGTTTTTTCCTCCCCTCCTCATCTTTAATCTTTCCGATGATTTTCTTTGGAAAATAGGCAAGATGATGGGGCAAATTTGTTTCGATAACCTTTGATTCAACAATGTTTCCCTTAGCCTTTTCAACTATTTCTCCAACATCTTTTTTTGGTAAATAGTCGATTTCCATTTTTTCTCCATATGCCTTTTCGAAAACTTCACACCTTAGTTTAAACATTTCAAGATGAGCCATTTGTGCCTTGTTTTTTGCAATTGGAAGGGAAGTGGCTATAAATATCTCATTTACTGTAACCCTCAACATTTCTCTAAAGATTTTCAAAATATTTTCTTTGCTCTCAAAACTTCTCAAAGCATCAATTAAAACTCCTTTATCAAAAAATGCATAGGGAAAGGGAAGGTTTCTTGCATCACACTTTAAAGGTATTACTCTCTTCAAAACTCCAGCATTTCTGCATGTATCTTCAAAGAAATTCCACCTCTCTATATCCACTGCAACAACACGTCCCTTCTCCCCAACTAATTAAGCCAACACAACTGTTGCTATTGCATGCCCTCCTGAGCCAACTTCAAATATATTTTCTCCATCTTTGATTTTTAGATTTTCCAAAATCCTAAATCTTTGAACCATCTGCCACCTCAACCAATCAGGGGGAAGAGGTTTCTCATCTCTCAACGGAATTATACCTTTTGATCATTGAGGCTTTGGGACATAATTCATGTAATCTCTGAGCCGATCGTGATGGGCTTGAAGCTGAGCTATTTTTGTCCCAAAGCCGTTTTAGGGGAAAGTTTTTTAAAGAGATACTTGAAAACTCAGCATTTGAAGGTGATTTTGTTTTGAAGAAAAAAACTCCCTTAAGTGTAGAAGAGGAGATCTCAAGGATCAGACTTCCAAGATCAAATGAGGTAATTGGCAACGTAGTTCAGAGAATGGGCTATGGAAGGATGAGTGTGAGGTGCATGGATTCAAGGATTAGGCTTTGTAGAGTTCCAGGAAAGTTTCGACACAGACTCTGGATAAGGGTTGGGGACAACGTTTTGGTAAAGCCTTGGGAGTTGATAGAGGACGAAAAGGGGGACATAATCTTTCGTTACACCAAAGCTCAATCCCAGTGGTTGAGAAAGAAGGGACATCTCAGGCTCTGAGCGGTGGTTTTGAGTGAGGGAATGGGAGTTTTTGAGGAAGTTGGATAAGAAGAGTTTGAAGCGAGATAGACTCTTAAAGGGAAAGGAGGCTTTCAAGATCTATCATGAGGTTTTTGACAGAACCACTTTGTTTGCTCTCTACAAGCTCCTAAACAGAAAGGTTTTGGATGAGGTAACTGGAATAATCTCCACAGGAAAGGAGGCAAACGTTTTCCATGGCTTGAATGCTGCAGGTGAGGGGTTTGCCATAAAGATCTACAGAATCGCCACATCAGACTTCAAGAGAAAGGCAAGCTATCTCATCTCAGATCCAAGATTTTCCCAGATAAAGAGAGATTCACGTTCCATCGTCTTTTCTTGGGCACAGAGAGAGTTTCGAAACCTAAAAATCCTTGAGGGCGTGATAAACTCTCCCAAACCTTTTGCAGTTGAGAAAAATGTTTTGATAATGGAGTTTTTGGGTGAAAAAGGATTGCCCTACCCTACTCTAAAAGATGTGGGACCTCTAAACCCTGAAAAAGATTTTAAGGATGTTTTGCAAACCATGAAAAAGATGTATGAAAGGGAACTCATCCATGCAGATCTCTCAGAATTCAACATTCTGAGAGGAAAAAATCTATATTATATAGACTTTGCCCAGGCAACCTTAATCTCAAACCAGAATTCAAAGGGCTATCTCCTGCGGGACGTTAAGAATGTGAGAAGATATTTTTCAAGATACCTTAAGGTTCCAGAAACACAAGAGGTTTTAAAGATCGTAAAAGGTGAAGAGTGATGTTATGGAAGAATTTCTAAGAATTCCCCAAGCAAGAATTGGAGCCTTAATTGGAAAGAACGGTGCTGTGAAAAGAAAGATTGAAAAAGATTTGGGTGTTAGAATTGAGATTGACACTGAGGAATGTTCTGTCAAAATATCTGATGAGAACACAAAAGACCCTTTAGCTTGCTGGAAGGGAAGGGATGTGGTGAAGGCGATAGCTAGAGGATTCTCGCCATTCAAAGCCTTCAAGCTCTTGGAAGAAGATGTAATCTTAGAGATCATAGATTTGAAGGAATACCTTGGGAAATCCAAGAATACCTTGAAGAGAGTAAAGGGAAGAATCATTGGCAAGGATGGAAAGACCAGAAAGATAATTGAGAATATGACAGGTTGCTATCTCTCAATCTATGGAAAAACGATAGCCCTTATCGGAGAATTCGAGCAGGTTTATGATGCAAAGAAGGCTGTGGAGATGTTGCTACATGGTTCAGAGCACTCCTCAGTCTACAGGTTTTTGGAGAAGGTAAAGAGGAAGAAAGAGAGGCATGAGATTTGGAGATAATTTTTCTCTTCAACGTCTGCTTATAACCCGCTTTTTTTCGAGATTGTCCAAGGTTCTATCTATCTCTTCTGGCGTTACCCTTAGCTTCTCTGCAATCTCATCTGGATTGCTCTTTCCTCCAGATGTTACAACTTCTAAAAGCACCCTCTTCTCAAAGTCATCCAACTCAAGCTCCTTGATGAGATCAAAGCACTTTCCTCTCACCTCTCGTAGAAGGTTCTCAATGTAGAGCTTTGCAGAGTTCAACTTCTCCAACTCTCTATGCAGGTTCTGAGTGATTACCCTCATCTGTTCTATCTTTTGAATCTTTGCTATCCTCTCTACATCTATGCGTAGGTTCTCGAGCTCTGGAAAAAACTTTAAAAGAGTCTCAAGATCGTACTCCACTTCAACTATGTCTATGTCAAAGAAGTTTGGGGAGAGGGTGAACTCCATCTTGAAGGTCTCGTATATTCGAAAGTACTTTCTTGGAGAACCTCTTTCTTGTTTTTGAACATAGAGCTCAATCAGCCCCAAATCTCGCATTAGTTTTAGATGTTCGTTGATGGCTTTCTGACCAATTCTTAATTCGTTGGCAATCTCTGTAGTGTATCTCGGTCTCTCAGCCAGCATCTCAAGTATCATCCTCCGGGTCTCGTTTCCCAGGATGTTGAAGAGTTCTTCAGTGGTAACCATAAGCATCACTTAACCTAACTTTTGTTTATACTTACTTTAAGTTAATATAATATATAAAGGTTTCGATGGGAATTTCTTGAAAAAAACCTAAAGCCTTAAAAGTTTTCAATCCAAAAAATATGAGGTGATGTGAGAAATGAAAGGACAATTCGTATATAGTGCAAAAGCAGAGCTTTTGGGACAGTCACGAATGCAAGAGATAAATAGAAATATGTGTATCCAAAGTTGACTTATATCCACAAGTTATTACGAATATACGGAGTTAATTGAAATTGGCAAAAACTCATTAAAGGAGGATAAATTATGAAGATGCAAAATAAAATAGCCTTAGTTACAGGAGCTGCACTAGGCTATAAAAATGGTGGTCCTTCAATAGGAAGTGCTATCGCATTTAAGCTTGCTTCTGAAAGAGCAGAAGTAGTCGTTGTCGATATTTTAGAGGAAATGGGACAAAGAACTGTTGACGAGATTAGGGAAAATGGAGGCGCAGGCTTATTTATAAGAACCGATGTATCAAAAATGGATGAGGTTAAGAGGGCTATAGAGATAACTAAGCAGAAATTTGGAAAGTTACATTGTCTCGTAAATTGTGCTGCCTCTTATGAAGGTGATATCTTTAAAAATGTTGTGGAAATCCCAGAGGAAGATTGGAATCATATTATTGATGTGAATTTAAACGGCTATTTCAGGTTTGCTAAATATGCAATTCCTTTGATATTGGAAAGCGGTGGAGGGACAATTGTAAATATTTCATCAGTTGCCGCTTTCAGGGTTTTGAAAAATTTTAGCGTCTATCCTGTAACAAAAGCTGCAATTAATGCCTTAACGAGAACATTAGCCATAGATTTTGCTCCTAAAATTCGTACAAATGCGATCTGTCCTGGATTTGTAAGAATAGCGAATTCAGAGGGTGATCGAAGTCCAGAAGAAATTGAGCAATGGATTGAAGGAATAGCTAAAACCTATCCTCTCAAAAGAACTTGCTCAGTTGAAGAAATTGCTAACGTTGCTTTGTTTCTATCTAGTGACGACTCATCGTATATCAATGGTGAGTGTATAATAGTTGATGGTGGAAGATTCGTATCTGATACACATGAATTTTAACAATGAAAGGTTTTTGTAAACATCAGACAACACAACATATCTAATTTCGCTCCCGTTGGTCGCTTCACCCAAATTGCTCCATTCAGTCGCAACTTCAGACATGCTGGAAACGTAGGCAAAATCTTTTAAACCGCCTTCAGAAGATAGTATAAAGAAAATGAGATAAAACATGAAAGCCTTAATAATTGCTGATTCGAAAGATGATGAACCTAAGCCTCTGATTAAACTCTTGGATTTGTCTTTAATCGAAAGAGTAATAGTCATCGGCTACCTAGGAGAAAAAATAAAGGCAAAATTAGGAAACGGAAATAGGTATGGAGTAAAGATAGACTACATTGAAAATAGAGAGTGGGAAAATGATTTATATTTTTTATGAAAACATAATTTTTAAGAAGTGCAACTTAATTGAAGATAGAATAAGAGAGGAGGTTGCGACTTTGGTTTCAAAACTTCCAATAACCATAACCCCAAATCTGATAACGATAGTTAGTTTTATCTTAGGTATTTTATCTGCTATTAATTTCGCTTTTTCTAATATCTTAGTCGGGATAATTCTTTATTACACTTCTGATGTACTTGATGGTGTAGATGGTATTATCGCAAGAAGAAAAAATATGTCAACATTGTATGGTGCATATCTTGATTCCTGTCTCGATAGATATGTTGATGCAGCCATTCTATTAGGTATATGTATTCATTTGTCAAATGCTGGATACATTTGGATCATTTGGATTATCGGTATTTTCGCAATAATTGGCAGTTTTATGATAAGTTATACAACTCATAGAGCAGAAGCATTGGGAAAAGTTGTTTTACCCTCATTTATTCTTTTGCATAGGAGAACAAGAATGCATATTGTAATTATTGGAGCAATTCTGAATCAACTATTTTGGGCTCTCATAATTCTTGCATTAGTATGTAATCTAAATGTATTTTGGAGAATGATGCCATGGATGTTAAGAGATTTCAATTCTGTTGGAGAAAGAATTAAAAAGTCCTTACCAAAGACATCTATAAAAAAATTTCAGGAGAATGAAAATGCCATCAAAAAAGAATGATAAAAATCTAAGGCTTTAAAGCATTTGCATACTGTGGATAAATGGCATCAGAGCTCATAAGAATCATCACTCATCAGAATTGGATTCACTCATCATCTGCATATGAGAGATATTTATGATGCTTATAAGTCTTTCTTTTTGTGAAAATAGGGAAAGCTTTATATACCATAAAAACATTTTATTCTAATAATCTAATAATCGAATGAAGTATCTGGTAATCCAATGAACAAGAAAATTTTTGAGATGCATGCAGAAATCTGCAAAGTATTCTCAAATCCCAAGAGACTTGAGATTTTGAATCTACTGAGAGAGAAAGAGATGTGTGTGAGTGAACTTACCTCGCTCACCAATTTGAGTCAGTCAAACCTCTCTCAGCATCTAGCTATCTTAAGAGGAAAGGGAGTGGTAAAAACCAGAAAGGAAAAAGCCAACATATACTACAGAATAGCAAACCCAAAAATAATTGAGGCTTGTGATTTGATGAGAGAGGTTCTCTACGAACAGCTCTCAGAGAGTGAGAAGCTTGCAAAATTGGTTTTGGAAAGGGGAGATAAATGAGAATAAAAGGCATGACAGAAAATGAGAGACTCTTCTCCTCTGTTCTAATAATCTTTTTCGCTTACTTTGGAATCACCATCCTATTTTCCTTGAGCTTTCCTGAGAGAGAGGATGCCTTTTTCATGCACTACATCATGACCATCTCATTTCTCATAGGGATGATCTTTGGAATAGCTTTTTTCATCTTGACAAACCCTAAGGGTAGCGAAATGATGGAAGAGAGGGGAATCTCTGTGGTGGAGAAAATCTTGGAGGGAGACGAGGAAAAGCTCTTTAAAATTGTTAGGAACTCTGAAGGAATAACACAAAGTTCACTGAGGTTTAGGACAAAGTTTTCAAGCTCAAAGGTTTCTGCTTTGCTTTTAAACCTTGAGAAGAAAAATGTGATTCAGAGAGAGAAAACTGGAAGAACTTACAAGATATACGTGAGTGAATGGCTCAAAAAGGTTTAAATCAAAACTTGGAAGGTTCTATAAAGTTATTTAGAATTCTAAGCTAAAATTTTTGAATTATGATAGATGTCCCCATGACAAATTATTAATAGCTACAAATTAATTCAAAGAGGTGATGTAGAATGAGAAATGAAGTTGCACTCTTAGGCATTCTTCTTCTCCTACTCCTCTTTCTCTTTGGAATGGGAGGATTTGGGATGCACTGGATGCCTATGATGGGCTTTGGATGGATTTTCTGGATTTTGGTATTCGTTGCTATCTATTATCTATTTGTAGAAAAGAAGAGAGAAGGAAAAAACAGTTTTAAAATCCTTGATGAGAGATATGCGAGGGGAGAGATAGGGAGAGAGGAATACCTTGAGATGAAAAAAGAATTGAGAGGTGGTTGAATGAGAAACGACAAGTTTTTAATTGGAGCTTTGATGTTGGTCCTGGGAATTTTTATAGGATACATTCTTTTTGCCCAGAGTAATTTTGGATACGGCATGATGGGACCTTCCATGATGGGCAATATGATGAACAGGATGGGAGGCTTCAGAACAGGAGGAGGCTTGTTTGCAATACTCTTTCTGGCTCTGATAGTGGTGGGAGCCTATCTCCTACTCAGTAACTTTGGAGAGGGTAGGAGATCAAGCAGAAAAAAAGCCTTGGAGATTTTGGATGACAGGCTTGCGAGGGGAGAGATAGGAAAGGAAGAGTACTTTGAGATGAAAGAAAATCTTGAGGGTTGAAATGAGAAAAGAAGTCAAAGTTTTTGGACTAGCTTGCCTTGTGCTTTTGTACTTCTTCAGCTTTGAGACTGGAAAGATGTGTGCATTTTATGGGTACAACTTAGGATTTTTCTGGATGCTCATTCTCTTTTCAATTTTGGTTTTTATCTTCTATTTAATGATATTCAAAGACTCAGAAATAGACCAAAGAGAAACTTTGGATGTAAGGTATGCAAGAGGAGAGATTTCAAAAGAGAGATACTTGGAGCTAAGAGAAATCCTTGGAGGTGATTGAATGGAGGGAAGAAAATTTTTGGCATGGATACTCATAATCCTTGGACTTTTCTCTATTTTCTTCAGCATCTATGAATTTGAATATAGAAAATCCAGAGACTGGATGGACTGGCGTATGGGAATTACTTGGTACCGTAAAGACTTCTCTTCCAACGGTGAGAGAATTTATTTTACAGCAGAGAGCAACTCAGGAAAACCAATAAGTTTTGATATGGGAATGGTGAGAATGTCACAAATGATGACTTGTGCATCCTGCCATGGAACTGATGGGAAGGGGGGGACTGTGCAAATGATGATGGATTCTTTTGAAGTTCCAAACATAACCTATGAACACCTTACAGAGGAACATGAGGAAGAACACCCACCCTACGACGATGAACTCATAAAGAGGGCAATAACTCAGGGTCTAAATCCCGCAGGTGAGCCTTTAGAGTTTCCAATGCCAAGATGGAGCATGTCTGATGAAGACCTTGATGATCTCACAGAGTACCTCAAGATTTTGGGCTCAGAAAAAACTACTTTTACTGAGAGAGAAACTTTAACAGAGAGAGAAACTTTGAGCAATGTGAGAAGTTATGGGTTTTTGTTCTTTGGATTGATACTCATTTTGGTAGGTATCTACTCTCTGCTTTCAAAAGGAAAAGAATCCCATGCTTTGAATATCCTTGAGGAAAGGTACGCAAAGGGGGAGATTTCAGCAAAAGAGTTTGAGGAGATGAAAGAGATTCTTAAAAGGTGAAAGTCTTCATGAGATGTCTTGAAATTTCAAAGCTTTTAAAGATGATCGATGATTCAGAGGACTTTGTGCTTGTGGATGTACGCCACAAAAAAGCCTTTGAGAGAAGTCACCTTCCAGGAGCTCTATCAATTCCTCTTTCAGAAATCCAAAAGTTTTTTTCAAGATTGCTCCATGATAAACCTATAATAGTGTACTGTCAAAATTCAGATTGCGAAATGTCAGAAAAGGCATTAAAAAAACTCTCGAAGTTGGGATTTGATGACGTTTTAAAGCTTGAGGAAGGAATCGATGAGTGGAAATCAAAAAATCTTCCTCTAGAGAAGGGTTTGGGGATTGAGGAAAAGACTCACATACACAAACTTAAAAAATACCTTCCTGAGGAAGTTAGAACTGTCTCTTCAGATAAAGTTGTGAGCTTTCTTGAGTCTTTATCTCCTCGCTTTGATTTTGACTACTTAGGCTATGAAGTAAAGTCTGTAAAAAGGATTAGGAAAATCTATCTCATGATAAATCCAGATCCGCGAAATCTTGAACAGGTGAAACCAGAAAGTCTTTTAATCTCTCATCACAAAATATCCACCCATCAAAACCCAATTTTTGAAAAAATGCTTCAAAGAGCTGAGAAGAAAAAGGTAAATGTGTACAACTTCCACTTGGCTTGGGATATAATGGATGTGGGTATAGGGGATTCTTTCTTGCATCACCTTGGATTTGATGAGAATGAGTATGAGAAGGTGGATCTAACCTACCGAGGCGAGAGAATTCCAGATTTGGGAAGGATAGTTAAGACCAAGATTTCCTTAGAAGAACTTCTCGAAAGACTGGAAGATTTGAATGTCTCTCCCTCTATGCTCGTAAATCCCCAGTGCAAAGAAGGCATTGTGGGCTACATTCCAGGAGGAGGATTTTTGGATGAGATGATCTTCGAGATGAGAAAGTATGGAGTAGATATTCTGGTTTCGAGTGATAGCATCTTCGTGACAGAGATAGTTGGAAGAGAGCTTGGAATGACCTTGGTGGAGATTGATCACTACACCTCAGAGAAGTATGGGCTCTACAACATGCAGAACCTGCTCATAGAAAGGTTTCCAGAGCTTGCTATCCAGGTTTTGGAGGATGTGGAGAGAGTTTCTTGTGCCTGTTGCGGAGAATTTCTCTCTTTGAGGTGAGAGAATGTGGTATGGAAACTGGATCGCAGTTTTCTTGGGTGTTTTACTTTTCACTCTATTTGCCCTTGGCTTTCTAAAACCCTTTGATAAGAGAGAGTGGAGGAGTCTTGGAGTGTATGAGGCTTTCATGGTTGCCCTATTCACAGAGATGTTTGGATTTCCTCTCACTATCTATCTCTTATCCTCTTTTTTCGGAGTTGAGATTTCACTTAATGGAAAAACTGGACACCTCCTAGCTTTCTTTCTAAGCAGGTGCACTTTTTTGAGTTTAGAACAAGGCATTACTTTGGTCATGGTTTTAAGTGCTCTTTTGATTCTCTTAGGGCTTATCTTTCTTGCCTTAGGGTGGAGAAAGATTCACAGAACGAAAACTCTTGTGAGGGATGGAATTTACAACTTCTGCCGTCATCCCCAATACTTGGGAATCTATCTCATAGTTTTTGCATTCATGATTCAGTGGCCCACCCTCCCAACCATTTTGATGTTTCCAATCCTCATCGTTGCTTACTTTCGCCTTGCTAGGAGAGAGGAGAGGGAGATGGAGGAGAGGTTTGGGAAGGAGTATCTCAGATACAAAGAAAGAGTTGGAATGTTTTTTCCAAGGAGAGGTAAATTTGCCACCAAGAAGAATCGACTATGAAAAATGCAAGTATGATGATTGTTTTGCCTGCATTGCTCTATGCCCCAAAGGAATACTTGTGGCAAGAGAGAGAGTGGAAATTGTGAACTTGGAGAATTGTGGTATGTGTAAGATCTGTTACAACAGTTGCCCAGAAAAAGCAATAGTTTGGAGCTGAAGAAATAAGATTCAAGGATGCGATAGCTTGAAAGAAGTGTTGAATGGAGTTAATGTGAGAAAGTTAAGGGAGTTTATTGAAGAGGTAAAGTCTGGAGTCGAGAGTGGAGAAAAGAAGCTCAAAGTGAAGGGAACTTGGAGCTCTAGAGAAGAAGAGAATTCAAACCCAGAAAAAGATGTTTACAAAAGAGTAAATTTTTATACCTAAATTAACTTTGTGGAGTGCTGTATAACTTTTTCCAACCAAAATTTAGTCCCAAAAACATCAAAACACCACTCAAAAAAATCACAGTTTTTACCCCATAAATTTCTGTTAAAAAACCTGCAAGAGACATTGCAATAAATTGGCTTCCAAAGAGAATAGAGGAGTTTGTGCTGAAAACCCTTCCCCTCAACTTCTTTGGGGTCAACTCTGCAAAATAAATGTTTCCAACGATAGAGACAATTGATTGAAAAATTCCTCCAAAAAAGAATACTATCATCAAGATTTCAATAGAAGGTATAAAAACAAGTAAAACATAGGTAAGACTTCTCAAAATTCCATTTAGAATTATTGATTTTTTATTCTTAAGCCATTTGTCATAAATTCCAGCAAAAAAAGAACCAGAAAGTATTCCAAAACTCAAAGTCATCAAAAGCATTCCATACTCAAGGGAACCCTTCCCCAAAACATCTTTTAAAAAGACAAAAGTTACAGAACCCACCATTCCTCCAAAAGAAATCATCAAAACATTTACAAAAATAATAAATTTCAAAGTGTTCTGATTTTTCATAAACTCAAAGCCTTCTTTTATTTGCTGGAAAAAATTTTCAAAACTTTTTCCTTTCCCTTCAAAACTGGGAATAGTTGCAGAAAAAATTATAAGGGCTGAGGCTAAAAAGGTTAGCGAATCTATCTGAAATGCCATTTCAACCCCTAAAATTTCTATTAAAATTCCTCCAAAAGCCAATCCAAATATGTTTGTTATCTGAAAAGACATTTGAGTTAAGGAGGCTGCCTTTGGATAAAGGATTTTACCTGTCAACTCTGGCATAACTGCCAACCTTGTGGGAACATAAATTGTAAAGAATGTTCCATGGAGAATTGCAATAATGTAAATTTGTGTCTGATTTGTGGAGAAGGGAATTAAGAAAATTAAGATAGTTCTTGACAAGTCTGAAAAAATAAGTAAAAATTTTCTCGAAACTCTATCAATCAAAACTCCAGAGAGGATACCAAAGACTATTCTTGGTAGGATTTGTAGAGCTAAGGTAAAACTCAAGGCAAAGGCAGAATTTGTTCTTTGATAAACAAAGACCGCAAGAGCTATTCTTGTAAAAGAATCCCCAAAGTTTGAAATTGTCTGGGCTAGAAATACTTTGAAAAATTCTTTTTTCTTCAAAACATCTACAAACCCTACATTCATATCTTTTACATTCTTCATCATTATAAAAAGTTATTGAGAGGAAAATTTCAAGTGGAGAAAATCTGAGATTGCAAAGGCTTTAGAAATCAAGGAGATGTTGGAGTGAATCTTTAAAGTCAAGCTTCTAACTTTCAATCCTCATTTTCCTAGAAAAAGCTTTGCTTTTTCTGGAATCCAGAAAATCAGAGATTTTCTTGGATTATGAGTTTTGCCTTTGAAACTCCTCCATCGGTACTTCTCCAAAACCAACCAGGTGTCTTTCAATCCTCATTTTATGAGTTTTG
>JBHIDS010000053.1:0-12677 GCA_046760205.1 Candidatus Methanofastidiosia archaeon | reverse complement strand
AAAATCGTTAACCCCTCAGGTATCGGCTTAAAGATATTGTTCGAGTACACACCTGTTTCATCTGGAGAGTAACCTGTGAGCATCTGGGTGTGTCCAGCCTTTGTGTCTGTTAAATGGTCTGTAATCTCAATATCAACGATGCTACCTTCCTCAATGAGAGTTGCAAGGTTCGAAAGCTCACCCCTCTCCAAAAGCTCGTAGAGATGATCTCTTTGAACTCCATCCCAACTCAAAAGAATCAGACTTTCTACATGTCGTTCCTCAAAATCAAGGCATCCTGTTTGGTAAATCAGCAAAACCAAAATCAATAACAAAACTCTTTCTTTCAAAATACCACCCTTGGTTTTTCAAACCTCAAAACCTTCTTTGATTCAAGATTTGAAAGAATATCTTCTAAAGTGAAGAAGAAGGGCTTGTACTTCATCTGGCTGTAGAGCCTTGTCATGTCATCGTAATGGGGGGAGTTTTCATCCTCACTCTGACCGAGAGGTCTGAGACTCCAAGCCTTCACAGGTGAAGAGAGCTCAATCAAAAGCATGTAGGAGGAGCCACGATCGCAGTACCATATCCCATTCTTTCTCTCCCCTTCTGCATGGTGAAGAGTTCCAAGATTCATTCCACTTGAAAGAGAATAAATCTTATCTCCTCTCTTCATCACGTGAACATCTCCCCACAAGACACCTATTCTTTGATACACCTTCAACATCTCCTCAATCCCTTTTTCAAGAGAAGATTTAACTAATTCTTGCTGAGCTTCATCCATTTTTTCTGGTTCAGGCAGTTCAATTTCTCTCTCAAAAAAGTTTAAAAAGGAAAGAAAGAGGAGAGGTTCTGTGCTATCCATTCTTACAACAAAGTCCCAGTTTACCAAAAGCTCCAAAGCCTTTTTGAGATTCTGATCTTGAATCTTTTCTCCATTTTTTTGATAAGAATAGATGAGATAGGGCATCATTTCCTCAGCCTTCATAGAGTAGGTATCGAGAGAGAAATTCATCATTTCTTCAACTGTGAGAAGATTTCTTTCGGTTAAAAGCCTCGTTGCCCTCTGTCCACGATCTGTGAAAACATCTGTCACAAGATACTTGGGATAGTTTTCATCGATTCCACTTTTTGGATTTATGTACCATGGAGAGGTGTTGCAGTTCTGGAAGAATCCAACTTCAGGATTCAAAGCTTGAGGTAAGTCTTCAAATGGATAGATTCCCTTCCATTCAGTATCCCTTATCCAGCCTGGAACAGGCTTTTTAAAATCATAACTCTCATCTCTTATACCTATTCTTGCATTGTAAAGGTAGTATATGTTTCCCTCTACATCTCCATAAACAACATTCCATCTTACAAGCTGCTGCATTGAAAGTGCTTTCTTAAACTCTTTGAGATTTTTTGCCTTGTTCATTTTGAGCATTTGCTCTATCATTTTAACTTCTTCTCTCGTTGAAAGCTTTGCACTATATGCAATCTCTTTTTTGTTAAAGATAATTACAGGACCATGGTGGGTGTAGTATAAATTTTTCTTCATAGGAGTTTTACCCATCACCTGAATCTCAATCTTTTCAACTCGAATATCTTTCCACTCCCCATCATAAAGATACTTCATTTCTGAAACATCAACCTTTTCTTCATAAAGATCTGAGGTGTCTGGAGGATTTGCAGTCAGAGTCCATGCAAGATTTTCGTTAAAACCTATCACTATCAAGGGAAACCCAAATAACGTTGCACCTGCAACATTTATAGATTCTCCATGCAAGTGAGCTTCGTACCACTGGTTCATTCCATACCATGGAAGGTGAGGATCAGCCTGCAACATCACATTTCCAGACTTGGTTTTGCTCCCACTCACAACCCACTCATTTGACTCATAAAAATCAGGAATAAAGTCCATAGGAGGAGGCTCACCTTCAACTTCGGAAAGCTCATTTCTTCTTAGGTTTGAGATTGGTCTTGAGAGCATCACGAGCTTTGACCATGCTACCACATCTTCTGGTTGAACTTCCTCAACCCCAGGGATAGGGCTCTCGTTTTTTTGAATGTAAAAATTTATACCTTTGCAAAATGCCTCTATAGCTCTTCGAGTTTCCAGAGGAATTTCCTTGTATCTTTCTTTAGAAATCCTAGGAATCTCTAAGAGCAAGACCAGATAGTCAGAGGATACATAATCTTCTCCAAAAACACCTGCCATTTTGCCAGTTGCCTGAAGGTAGTTTTTAAGCATTTGTTCAAGGTGATCCTCAGCCTGTGCATAACCGAATCCATAAAAGACTCCCTCATCGCTTTCTGAGAAGATGTGTGGAACTCCATAGATGTCTCTATAGATGGTTACTTCCTCTGAGCTAATCTCTTGGTTTAGGCAACCACTCACCAAAATAATCGTTATGAGAATGCTAGTTGTCTTTTCTCTCGTCAAACCACCTCCAAGGAAAGAAGAGAAACTGCATTTTTTGGAAGTTCAAAGGAAAGCAGAATCTCTTTATTTTCAACTTCAACTTCCCTTGACTCGATAACTTCAAGATTTCCCTTTTCCTTTAAAATCTCAATCTCTTCTGATGTCATGTCCCTTGGAGATGAAAGTTCAAGCCAGTGCCTATATGGATTTGAGTGGTTCTTGTCAATTCTGTAATGTTTGAGGATAGCTTTTTCAAAGAAAGTGTTTGAAATCCGCAGGTTAATTTGAGTTGCATCTCCAAAACCTTCATAGTTTTCCTCCTCAAAGTTGTAAACCAAAACCTTTAAAGAATTTTTGTTTTTTGTAGCGATTCCAAAAACATCCTCATCAAAAGTTGTTCCTGAAAACTCTATTCTCTCTTCTGAAAGTTTTGAGAGCATCTCATAGCAAAGGAATATTGGAAACTTCACTATCTCTCCCTTAAGGTTTGTACTCAAAGTCCGCCATCCTTTCCCACCAACAGATGTTACCTTTCCCCATCTCAAAAACTTTGAAAGCTCAGGAATCCTCTCATAAACTCCAGCGATCATCTTTGTAAGAAAGCAAGCCTCATACTCTGTAAAAAAACTCTTCTGCCTTTTTGGATTTCTGTCTTTTCTAAGAGACTGTCCCCACTCATTTTGCGAAAGCTCAATCTCCAATCCAAAACCCTTTGCAATCTCAATGGCTCTTCTATCCTTTTCAAGCATGTCGGCTATTGAGCCATAACCATGCCAGGAAACAAAATCAATTCTCGTTCCCCTCTCTCCAGTTACAGAATTGATGCCATTCACACAATGATCAAGAAATGCCTTAAGAAAATCTTCATGTCCTGCAATCCCTGGTCCCCCCACCTTCACGTGTGGATCTGCAGAAATAGCTCCATCAACAAAGTAGTCATACATCCTCAAAAATCTTCTCCAGTTTGGGGCATCTATGAAATAGGTTTTCAAGTCTGGCTCATTCCATATCTCAAAGTACCAAGTTCTCACTTCTTCAGTTCCATACCTATCCTCACAGTGCCTTAAAGTCTCAAATACAAGATTTCTCCATTTTACATAATCTTTTGGAGTGTTTATCGCTCCTCCACTGTAGTTTCTCACAATTTTCCCTTCAGCCAAAGCATCTGGCATAAAGTCACATTCCAAGATAGGCTTTACTCCAGCAGAGACAAAAGTGTTCAAAACTTCATCTAAATATTTCCAGTTGTAAACTGGCTTCCCATTCTCATCTTCAGAATAAACTCTGCAACCATACGTTTTTTCTTCTTCGTGTTCTGGGTGCTTGTCTGAAAACATGTTGTGGCATCTCACATACCTCAAAGCTTTACTCTCACCGATGATTTTCCAAGCATCTCTAAAACCCTCTCCCACAGTTCCAGAATATATTGGGTCGTATCCAATGTTTGCCCATAGAGATGAATCTACCTTCCCAAGAGTTTTTGAGGCATCGACTTTTAACTCTAGGTACTCTTTCTCTTCTCTCAAAAATTCAAGACAACCTGCACTTCCCAATATCCCTAAAAGCCCAAAGAATTTCAGAAACTCTCTCCTATTCATTTTTTCACCCTTTAATCTTAACAGTTGGTGTTTTAGTTAGGCAAAAATTGCATCCCATGTCTTTGAGAACATAGTTTTGATGGTTCTTATTTTTGGCATCTGCAAGGTGGGCTTTAAAGTCAAACTCTATTAATACCGTTAGCTCAAGCCCTCGCCCACGCCTCATCTTAGCGACTATGGTTTTTCCATCTGGACCTATGTCGAAGTCCCCGAGCCCAACACCATCCTCTATATCCATATACTCGGGTGCATTGGAATCGTTGAACCCCGAGAGTCTACGCTTGCCAGAGCCATCCAGATTCATCATCCAGTATTCGAGTATTGGTGGGTTTTGAAATATATCCTCCCATGAATTCCCCTTAGGCTGCTTGATACCCTCACTTGAAACCCAGATGATAGAGCGCCCGTCTGAAGTAAAGTGGACGTGCTCATCCCACTCGTCGTTGTATGTAAGTTGAGTCGTTTTACCTGTAGATAGGTCCATCATATAGATCTCCATATCGTAGTAGTATTTTCCTTCCTCAACACCGGAAAAGAGAATTTTTGTCCCGTCAGGAGAAAATCCATGCACCTCGTAAAGCTGTAAGTCGTTGGGTTGTAATGTTTGGATGTTTGAAAGGTGTGGCTCCCCATCTTCGATTACAAAATCTGCGAGCTTTATAGCCCAGTGACCTATTCTGTCCATTTGAAGGCTTATGATCTCACTCCATAAAAGTTTCTTTCCATCGGGAGAAAAATGAGGGTGTAATGTCCCATGACGTTCCTTTACATAAGTTAGCTGCCAGAAATTGGAGCCATCGGCAGTCATCACCCATAGATCGTTGTTTAGACCTATACCAGGGCTTGCAAGGTAGTTTCCAAGAGGTCCCAGAGGCAATCCAGAAAGGTTGGGATCCTGTGACTGGAAGACTATGTACTCACCTGATGGGTGCCATTGTGGATTTCCGTTTTGGAGCTGGGGCAGGGCAGCTTTGTCACATGTTAGGCATTGCAGTCCAGAGCCATCTGGATGTATTACATAAACATCTAAGTAACCGTCTTTGCCTACCTTGTCGAAGGCTATCAAATTTTTGGTATGTAGAAAGCTCACACGACCACCAGGTTCGGAAAGGATGGTAAGCCTCATAACAGCACTCTGGAAAGAAGGTTTTTCTGCAGGTTCTATGAAAGATATTTCATTCATTGAATGTCCTTTAAAAAAATTCCATATAGTCTCATTTGCATCTATATCCTTACTCGTTTTACCAATGATACTCTCAGGCAGATATTGATACCCGCTGGGCCATGTGTGACCTCCGCCTTCGATTACATAGAGAATCACATCTGTTCCATCACTACATTGACCATATACCTCTTTCCGCACTCGTGTGCCATCTTGCGGGTCTCTATCTGGCTCCCACATAATCTCGGGTGGAGAAGAACATTTATTATGATCTACCCAGAATCTCACTGTCTCATCAACAGATAAAACTCTTCCAAGCTTCAATCTACCAAACCCAATATCTCCACCTTCAAATGGAACTAGAGGGTCTTCTGTTCCTGAGATAATCAAGACAGAAATCGGTGTTGTAGGCTTACAAACCATGGACAAATTCTCTGACATGGAGCTTGCTACAACACCAATAGCTGTAATCTTTTCAGTCAAATCACAGGCAAGCCTTTGAGACATCATTCCTCCATTTGATATACCGACGGCATAGACACGTTTTTTGTCTATGTTGAGCTCTTCAGAAAGGTGGTCAATCAAAGCTGATATAAAGCCTACATCGTCAATGTTTTCTCTATGTGAGCGCCAGCTCTGAACCTCTCTGCCATCGTTCCAATGTTTTTCAACGCCATCAGGATATACAACGATAAAATCCTCTCTGTCTGCCAGAGTGTTAAAACCACCTCTTGTAAGTTTCTCCATCTTTTCACCTGTTCCACCACCTCCATGAAGGACAATTAAAAGAGGCATTGATTTACCTCTATCATAGGAAGGTGGAATATGAATTCTATACGTTCGTTCTAATCCGTCATGGATTATCGAGCTTGTAGTATTACTGGTACTAGATGTTTGCTCTACTTGGTTTTCTTGTAGACAGCCCGATAGTACAAATGTGATACTAATAAAGAAAAGGATGATCTTTTTTGACATGAATCCACCTCTAAGTGGCATAGCCTATGGGCACATCTTCATGGACGTGCTCAATTCTTACCATGCCAGGAATCGCAGTATGGATGCCGGGGTTTTTTAAGATGAACTGGAGAAGATGCTTGACTCCGTATTTTGAAATAAGCTTTCCCCCTCCCAAAGACTTTTTGATTATTACACCAATGTCTTGTTCTTTGGCAAGAGAAATGAGCTCCTGCGCAGGTTCCTGCCATTCTATGTGATGGCTTATCTGTATGGTGTCAAACTGGTCACTTTTGATGGCTTTGGTCATGACTTGGTTTTCTTGGTTAACTCTTTCAGATGTCCGGAAATTTCTGCCATCTATGGGGCTGTGCGCTCCTGTAATCCCAACAAAGCCTATCTTACCCTGCTTCTGTAACTCGCGAACTGCAAGCAATGCACCTTTCTCAGGGTCGAGGATTGCCTTCAGCCCTTTTAAATCTCCTACACCATGCATCTGGAGCAAATCAATTTTTTCTACCCCTAACCGTTGTAGGCTCTCTTTTATCTCACGGTAAGCCCCCCTAGCAAATCGTTGTCCTGTCTTTGTTGCTATATAGACCTTTTCTCTCATTCCCTTGATGGCTTCCCCAATGACCTTTTCGCTTTTTCCATTGCTGTAAGCGTGAGCTGTATCTATGAAGTTGACCCCCATACGGATTGCTTCCTGCACCACTCCAACTTGCCTATAGTCGCCTATCGCGCCTCCCCCCATACCTATGGCAGAGACCATGAAGTTTGTGCGTCCCAACCTTCTCTTTTGCATGGTTCCCTCAAAGAATGTAGGTTCTTCGGAAACTGCAGGCTCTTCTTCTATACAACCCCCTAAGGCCAACCCTCCCAGGATGATCCCTAAAACTCTTTTCAAAAATTCTCTTCTATCTAAGAACATACAAATCACCTATTCGTTTTCTTAAAAAAATAAAAAAAGATTATTAAGCTTTTCTCTTTTCCAAAACATCAGGGAGCTTTTCCAAAAACTTTCCAAACTTTACTGCAACATACAAAATAGCTGCAGCAACCATGAATTTTATGACTGCTCCAACGACCATTGCAACAAGCTTTATTGCAATTAAATTTGCCATTTTCTCACCCCTTCCAGGTTCTAAAGGCTCCCTCGCCCTCAAGCACTGTAAATCCCTTGCCACAAGCCTTCACCCATGCTTCATTTCCAAAAGTCCTTATCTCCACTATGATTTGAGAGCCAGAGACTCTTGCAAAGCCTGTACCCTTGTATATCGAGATGTTACCAAAACTTCTCACATGTCCTCTGCCGTCTGTCCAAATTCTCGCATCTTGCTCTCCAAAGTCTTGAACCACAAGCATCCCTCTGCCAAATATAGTTACCTCGCCTGAGCCTTCAAGAAGCGCTCTACCTATTCCATGTGCCACGAGACAGCCCTTGCCATGAGGATCTGCACTGAGACCTTGAACACTCAAAATCAATGAAAGAGCCAGAATCCCTATGGCTATTTTGTTTTTATTTTTCATCACATCACCTGCAAAACCTTTTAAGATTCCCATATTAATAGATTCTGAAACAAAGAGAGGTAACAAAGGTACAGGAGAGTTTATATGTCTGAGTACAGAAGTGCTAACAAGATAATTCAGAAGATCCTTGAATGCATAATCAGAAAGAGTTTAACTCAGGATCGGGTGTTAAAAACCCACATAATCCAGTATGCAAACCTAAAAACTCCAATGGCAGAGAGGTATCTAAAGATGCTCCGAGAAGCTGGCTACATAAAAGAGAGGAGAGGAAGTTGGGGACAGCGAGAGGTTATCTTTTACGAAATAACTTCTCTCGGAAGAGAACGTCACCTCTGGTTCTGCAAGATAAACACTGAGTTGGGAGGTAAGGAGAATGAATATAAGTGATACAAGTCTAACTGAAGTCTCCTATGATTTGATAGAACACATAGAAAAAAGAAGAAAGAAGTTTCAAATTCTGGCTGTGCTTTGCATATTGCTCTCTCTTGTTGGACTTTACTTTAATCTCTTTGCCTTGAAGTTGATTCTGAGAGCTGGAGCTTTCAGACTAGGAAACTTTGTGAATCTTCTGGTTTTTGTGAATCTTTTAGTGGCATTGGCTTTGGGATTCATAGGGATAAAGGAAATATCTTTTATCAGGAGATGGGATGAAAAGCTTGAAGAGCTGAAGTCCTATGAAAAGAGGGTTTTTGAGGAGGTTTTTAGAGAGCTTTAATCGTCTGAAGAAATATTTTAACATAATTTCCTTTTTGATTTAATTCTTGAAAGTCGTTTTCAATAAACAACTATTTTAGTAGTAACTAACCAAATTTCAATTCAAATTTTATTAGATTTTTTTTAAATTTAAAGGATTTTTTTATGAGTTAAAACCGAAAAGTATTTAAAGGAGTAATTATATAAGAAAAAAACGCATTAGATGCCAATAGATAAGAACTCAAGCTATTTGAGACCTTATCTAATCATCAGAGATAATCTCTGATGATAATGCATTTAATGTAAAAGGATACCGAAAAGTATTTAAAGAATAAGATGAACTCGAAAGAGCTCATAGAAATGAAAAGTATTGCTCAATCAAAAGGTAGGAGGGACCAAGATGAAAAAAGGTTTTGGAGTAGAGAAGTTTTGGATTAAGAGAGTCATTAGCTTGATGCTTGTCGCTTTGATGTTGGCAAGCACTATTCAAATTGATTTTGATTTTGAGTCTGTAGCAGCACTTCCAGATTCTACAGTTGCCTTGGGACCAAACTTGGCTTCGCAGGTCAATGAGGGAACAGCCTCAGCAAGCGATGATGATGGTGCAAATTTACCTGGTAATGCCAACGACAACAACACTGCAACTTATTGGTTGACCACAGTTTCTCCCACACTCCCAGTGACTTATGAAATATCTTGGAGTGGAAATGGAAGTCTAACCTTCAACTCAATTCTAATTTTGGAGCGCTATTCTGGTGTTGCCTTGGGCATGGGGAATTATGGTATTGAGTACTGGGATGGAGCAAATTGGATTTCTGTTTCGAATCTTTCAAGCACTTCCTCTGACTACGCCCTTCCTGGAACAGACGAATGGGGAAACTGTGACTTCACCTCAGATGCCAGGTGTGAGCATCTAATACAGTTTGATCCTGTGACGGCAGAGAAAGTGAGGATTTCAGTCACAAGCTTTGCCACAGATGGCATAACTACTGCAACGAGAATTTCTTTTTATGAGTTCATGGTCTTCAACAACTACTCTCTTGCAAGTGATGCCACAGCCACAGCAGATCTTGAGGATGGAACTGACGTTGCTTCAAACGCCATAGACAACGATGAGGATACCTGGTGGCAGAGCACCTCTTCAAGCACCTGGTTGGAAGTTGCTTGGGCTTCTACTAAAGAGATTTCCTCTGTGGAGATAGTTTCTGGAACTGTGATGGCACCACCAAGAAACAGAGTTCCTGCAGATTTTGATGTTGAGTACTGGGATGGAGCAAATTGGGTTTCTGCCCTCGCTGCTGCTGTTTCAGTAAACACAAGCCCAGATGTAACACTTCTTTTTACAGATACCATAAAAACCACAAAGTTAAGATTGATGATAACAGCAGTCACGTCACAACCCCCGAGAATAAGGGAGTTTAGAATATTTCCCCCAGGTCCTCCTGGAAACATACCTACTTTCGGAGCAAGCCCCACACAAATCCAAACAGGTGGGCAAACTTCTACGATAAGTGCGGAATTGAGAGACGAAGATGGAAATCTGGTCTTGGATGGAACTTCTGTTACCTTTGAGGAGATAAATGGTCTATGTGATGCAGGCTTTGGTGGGTATCCTCCTTCCTCTAATCAGGAAGTAGGCACCACCATAGATGGAGTCGCTCAGGTGACTCTCTTCTCTGGAGATGTGGATTGTTTGAGTGGTCCTCCAGATGACAGAGCCCAGATTAGGGTTAGCACCTGGGATGCCACCTTGGGAACTACCCAGAGAGTTGATGCAAGGGTTGAGATTTTGGCTGACCTCGGCATCTACTTCACCGTGGAACTCTACACCTGGAGTGCTGGAACCTGGACCCAGCTCTCAAGTGGAGATACTGTGAGAGCAGGTAGAGATATTGGTGTTCTCGTTCAGGCATTTGACCAGTTTGGAAATCCAAAGACCGACTACACAGGCACTGTTACATTTTCAACAAATGCCTCTAATTCGCCAAATACAGTGGATGTTCTAAACCCAAATACACCTCCAATGCTTCCACCAAATGCGGCTTTGACCAATGGCAGATTTGAGTGGGCGAGAAACGATAATGCTCCCTTTGACCAAGTTCCAGCAGATACCAATTGTACAGATGCCTTCAATCCAGCTACAAATGATTGTTTTGCACTTTACAACGCAGAGAGCGGGGTAACGCTTACAGCCACAGATACTTTAGACCCAACCATCGATGGAACATCTGTGGACATAGAGATTCTTTCAAGACCTCCAAGTGATTTAAACAACGATCTTATTCTTGAAGTTCCAGGCTCTGCAGTTTTAGGGTTTTCCTTCAGCGTTACAGTGACTGCAGTGGACAGGTATGGGAACACTGTTAAAGATTATGTGTATGTGGGTGGAACCAGAGGTGAGGTAACCTTTTCATCTAATGATCCGTTCCCCGCTACACTACCAGCAAACTACCAGTTCCAAGCTGTAGACAACGGTACGAAGCAGTTCACAGTTACTATGAAGAGTGTGGGAACTTGGTGGCTTCAAGTCGAAGATAATATAATTCCTGGAGTAAGCCCACGTCCCTACTGGGACCAAGAGGACATCGATGTAAGTGCAACCTCGAACATAACTCTCTCATGTTTAGCAAGCCCATCTCAGATCCCAGCAGATGGAGCTTCTCAGTCCACTATAACAGCCAACGCTCAGATGGGTGGAAGTGATGTGCCTAATGGAACCACAATCAACTTTGAGATTCTTCCAGATGCGCTCGGAACCAGCCTATCCTCCTCAGAAGCCATCACAACGGGTGGGAACGCCTCTGTCACCCTAACCTCTGGACTCACAATCGGTACGGTTACAGTAAGAGTTTTCTACGATGAGAATTTCGATGACACCTGGGATGCCACAGAACCAAATGCCACCTGTGATGTGAACCTTTATAGAGGTGATGAAACAGAATTCTGTGCAGTTGGCTATGGAAACGTTCAGGGTACCATCTTCTGGGACAGAAACAGAAATGGAGAGTTTGATCCAACTATAGATGTGATTCTTCAGTCAGAGCCTTTCACAGATAATAATGGAAATGGAGTTTACGATGAAGGTATAGATGGCTTTGATCCTGCAACTCAGGACGTTGGATTTGACGGACTTCCAGATAGCCTCACAGTGGATGTCTATATGCCTGGAAATGGAGTTCCACCATACTTCCCCTTCGATTATGCAGAGGGAAATGGAAAACACGATTCTGTAGACATTTACATAGAGGACAGTACAACTCCAAATGCACACGCCACTGCACTGGGCTACTCGGTCTCTGTACCTGCAGGTTACACCAACGGTTCAGACATGGGTGGATACTCCTACATCACGGTAAAAGCCCCAGGGTTCTATCATCAGGTGAAAAACATCTTTGTTCCACTTAACGGCTCTGTAACCCTTGACTTTGGGCTTATCCTCTTCGATGCCATAACTGGCAAAGTTACAAAATCTGATGGATTCCCTGCAGAGGGAGTGATGATCACTGTGATAGACTCGAGTGGAAGACAACTCACAGCCTCAGAGGATCAGATAGACGGTCTTGTTGCTGGAATTCCAGGCGGATACGTGCTTCCAGTTGTGGTAACAGATGCCTTTGGAAACTACGTTGTGAAGGGACTTCACGATGACACCTACAAGGTAATGGCAGACAACAACGAGTTCATGGCTTCCACAAAATCAGGAATCGTTGTAGAATATGATGAAACTGCTGTTGTGAACTTTGAAAACATGAGTTACTGCTTTGGTGTGATCCATGGATACGTATGGGAATCTGCAGTTGGTACCTGGAGGGCTGCAGGTGGAGTTGAGGTATCGATCCCTGGTCTTGGACTCTCAACCATAACAGATGGCTCTGGGCAATGGCTCATCAACAACATTCCGCCAGGAGAGTACTGGGTGATAGCTAAAAAGCAGGGCTTCACAATTGGAGTTCAGCGAGTGGATGTTACAGAGTGTTGCGACACAGCTCCAATACAGCCTGGAGACTTCTGGCTCGAAGAGTTGGAGTACTGTGGAGATGTTGCATGTGACAACGCCACTGTAGAGGGCATAGTTACAGACGAGCTTGGAAGACCAATAGAGGATGCTGTGGTGAGATTCCCAGGATTGGAGGTAACAGACTTTTTGAGAGTGCCCTTCCCAATGAGAACAGACAAGGCAGGATACTACATTTTTACAAAATACACTGACTTAAAACCCCAGGGCGCACCTGGATATGATCCAGATCCATGGGTATCAGACTCTTACTACACCTATGATTCAGATGGAATTCCTCCAGGTTGTTACTGGATAGTTGTTTCAGATGAGGTTTGTCAGTTCACAGACCCATACGACTGG
>JBHIDS010000052.1:0-12978 GCA_046760205.1 Candidatus Methanofastidiosia archaeon | reverse complement strand
AAAATCAAGAAAATTGTTAGTCTGCAAGGTCACATCAAAAAACTAAATAGATACCGATTGTTTATAAGGCTAAAATCTAATTTTTTGCCTTGAGAATCTATCGCATTGAAGTTACTAATTGGAACTTCAAAATACTCTCCAATTACAATGGGCATAGTAAGCTTCAGATTTTTCATATTAAGATTGAAGAAATTGATTTTTATCTTTGCTTTATGACTCTCAGGATTCTCAACAATCATTGTGTATTCTAAATCAATTCTACTAGCTTCAGCCTTAAATGGAACCATCCCAAAAATCAATATCCCCAAAGTCAAAAGAATCAAAACCTTTCTCATGTTTTCACCTCAAGATAGCCGTAATATTGGCTTACATCCAAAACGATCTTGAACTCAGAAAGCAGGTCTTTTATTCCTAAAATCAATGGAACATCGTCTGTCGAACATAAGAATGCATGAAACTTCATATCACCACTCTGATTTCCCTTGCTGTCAAGAATGATACCCTTGACTTTCGCAACCTTTACAGGGAGTGTACATTCCTCTTTGTGAATAATGCCTCTGATATAATGAGCAGCAAGTTCTTCTGTTTCTATATTTTTCCAAATCTCATTTGGGATGAGGGAAGTATGGGCTCCAGTGTCAAGGATAGCTAAATATGAGTCTGAATAAGTATTTTTACTCTTAAACTTTACAAAACAGGTAATCCTGTGTAATATTCCATAAGTCATTTTTTGCTCAAGTTCAGCATCAATGATTTTCTGAATTTTGAGTTCTATCTTAGTAGAGATGAGAACCACACTCCACAAATATGATGGGAATGCTTTTTCTTTTGGTTTTTTTCTGGGCTTCCTTTTTCACTTCTTCCATGCTTACCCCAAAACTAACAACAGCTTTGTCAACAATAGCTACCCATTTATCTTTGAATCTCTTCTGGAGTTCTGTGTAGTTATCCTGTCCCCATTCCATGTCTTCCCAAAATTCCTTGGATTCCATTTCAATCAACTAATCACCTTTATTTTTCAGAATATCCTCAACTATGACCCATTTTTTTGTTTTTATGATTCCTATCAAATCTTTAAGAGGATCAAAGTCTCTTAGCTTTGTTTCTCGAAAGATTATGATTTTCGATTTTTTCTCAAGTTCTTTGATTGGAATCATTCAATCACCTTTCAATATATTCTGTAGACTTTCTTATAAATGTTGCTATAAGGCTTTCAAATAGTGAATGGAATTTTCATTTATAAACTTTGAGGAACCACAATCCCATCCTCCTTTCCATAAACCTTGTACTTTCCCTCATAAAAATATTTAGCAGTCAAGGCACACACTACAGCATCAAGCTCATGAATGTTCTTCACCTCAACTCCAATATCCTTTTCATCCTGAATTTTCAAGTACTTCTTTGAGGCATGAGGATAGACCTCTATCACACAGAACGCCGAGAGTTTATTCTTGAGAGAGATTCCTCTTTTGGTTAGCATCATCATAGCTCTAAAGGTTAGAGGCAGTATTGGAAATTCTTTTCGGAGCTCTCTGTCACAATCTCTGAAAGGCTTTCCATGAAAGGAGAGAGGGGAATCTATGGCGATGACCTTGGGCTTTCTCTTAAAGACAAACTCCAATATCTCCTCATCGCAAAAAATTGTCATTATCTCAATCTTCTCATTGAGAAAACAGATTCCTGTGGGATTTTTTTCACTTCCTGCAAGGTCAATCCCGCAAAACATGTAATCCCTTAAACCAAAGACTTATAAATTTTGGTTCAGAATGTCTTTTATGAAAAAAGTGGTTTTAGTTTTATTGATTTTGGGTTTTGCCCAGGTACAGGGACTTTCGGTCAAGCTTCCATACATTTTAATTCTAACTGGAGAGCTCTTTTCTTCAGAAGAGATAGAAGAGGTTCAAGACATCTTGGATGTCATAGGAATTCCCTACAAGCTCTCAAACTTTGAAGAACTTGAGATAGATTCTTTTGACCTGGTCTATGTTCCTCATACTGATGATGCAGATTTGATGATCTCAAAACTCAAGAATTCTCAAGGTTTTTTGGTTATCCATAAGGTTCTGGATAAAAATGGGGGAGTGATGCTCGTTGGGGGAAGTGGTGAGCTTTCTAAGGTTTTGGAAGAGGAGAGAACTCCAAAAAGGATAGACTACCAAGGGGAAGTGAAGTTCAACGGACTTAAGTATGGAAGACCTTTTGAGGAAGGGGGGAGAGAGATTTTGGTGGAGGAAGACTATCTTTGGAAGAATAAAACAGACAGATTCATGAGTCTTATGACTGCGATTTACTACGCAATCTACCATGTAGAGTACCGCTATCTCATAAACATCTCTACCAAGCTTGGAGCCTCTCGCACCGTTGGCTCTGATGCCACCTGCTATGTTTTCAACATGGCACAGAGAGCAGTGGAGATTCCAATAGTTTACGTGATAGACTCCAACTGGGCAAACGTTGAGCTTGTGGAAAAACTGGACTTGAATGCAGACATGCCTGGGGGAAGTGGACTTCACAGGGACGACAGAACCTCTCTTGAGTTTGAGAGCTTTGAGAAAGAGACCAAGGAGGGAAAGGTGATTGTAGTTTTATCCTCATACACTCTATCTGAGGTGGGAGATCCAGACCTTTTACACAGAAGAGAGTTCAATCTCTCATATCTCTACGTTTTACCCAAAACCCAAGAGGAAGAGAGGAGTTTTCTATTTGGTGTTGTGGCAGTTGTTGTCTTAATTGCATTTCTACTCATCTACACCTTTCTAAAGAGGAAAAGATTGGATTTGACTCTTGAGGAGGAAAGGGTTTACAACTACATCAAGGGAAAAGGTGGGAAGATAGAGCTGATGGAAGCTTCAAAAGACCTTGAAATTGAGAAGAAAAAGCTCAAAGAACTCATAGATGGAATTTCGAGAAAGGGGTATCTTGAGTAGTTAGAAAAGCTCCGAAGGTCTGACCTTGATGTTCTGGTACCTGTAGGGAAGGTAGTGCCTTGTAGTTTTGGGAGAGAAAACCTCATCTGAGAGCCCCATCCTCACTATGTCCTCCTTTGTTACTTTTTTTCTGATTAAGGCAAACTCGTATTTTCCAAGGTTTGAAAAGACCCTCTCTAGGGTGTCAACAAACTCAAATGAAACACCTTCTATGCTCTCAAGGGTTTTTATTATCAACCTCGAGTCTCCGCAGAGAGCTACCGAAAAACTCTCAGAGATAAGGGCAAAACTCGCTTTCCCACTTTTCACCTCTCTCAAGGCATCCTCTCTCACCATCTCTTTCAGTTTTATACCTTTTGTGTGAGTTAGAGTATACAAGATTTTCTTTCGATCTCCTTTGATCATAGGATACCAAGTGAAAACCTGAATCTCATCATCCTTTAGATATGAGAGCAAAATACATGGAACCCTTTTTGCTCCAATTCTTCTCAATCCCTCAACTCTGTGATGTCCATCGAGAATTATTAGATTTTCTCTGTCCACTAAAATAGGCTTGTAGAAGAGATTTTTTTCTTTAAGACTCTTTAAAAAGGTTTCTATCTCCTCCTCAATGAGCTCCTCATGGGGTCTTAGTTCTGAGATCTCAAAAAACTCCACCCTCAAGATCCTTAAAGGTTTTTCCTTTTTTGTTTGGATCTCTGAGCCCATAAATATCATTAGATGAGAGCTTTTAAAAGTTTTGGGAACCTCAAAATATCCCCCTGAGCAAATCTCTCAAGAATAGAGTGATTCCCCCAACCTTTGGAATGTGGAAAGCCACCTCTCCTATCACGTGTTCTTGAGGAATGCCAGGATATGAGGGATAGTAGTTGTCCTCTGAAAAGTTGTTGTCCCCTTTGGTTACAAAGTAAAGTCGGTTTTCCTCTATTATCTCTGAAATCCTGTGAACTATTGGGGTATCATCTCTTGGATTTTCAAAAACAATGATGTCTCCCACTTGAAGGGTTGAAGGATCCACACTCTTGATGAAAACCACATCACCCCTGTAGTAAACAGGTTCCATACTTCCTGAAACAACTACTCTGTAGGATGGATACACTCCAAAAATGGAAATGAGGGCTCCCTGAATAAGAAGATAGATCAAAAATGCCATGGTTATTTCCTTTGATAAGGAAAGAATTTGTCTTTTAATCTCTCTAAAACCAAATTTCATGGTATCTCCCAAAGATTCCCTTTAAAATCCTGAAGATTTCCTTGAAAAAGAGGGTTATCTTTCCAAGCATTGGAATTCTAAACTTGATATCTCCCACAACCTCCTGAGCTGGAATACCTGGAAAGGTGGGTTGCCAGTAGGAGTCTTTATAGGAATTGTGATCTCCTTTGGTTATGAAGTATCTCTGGTCCTCCTCCACTATTTCCACAATTCGGTGTACTATGGGAATTCCTCCAGAGGGCCTATTGAACACTATGATATCCCCAACTTCCAGTTGGCTGGGATCAACTCCCTCCACTATGAGGATGTCTCCTCGATAATAAGTTGGCTCCATACTTGAAGAGATAACCACGACTATGGGATGCTCCACCCCCAAGGCGTAAACCAAGAAGGCTTGGATTGTAAAGTAGAGAACAAGGGCTATTAGGATGCCCTCAATAAGCTCTTTTGCCTCTTTTCTCGAATCCATAATTCCACTTTCCTTCAAGACTTTTAAAATTATCGTCCTAATTCCTCACCACCACACATCCTTTCCTCCAAGCTTATAACTTACAAAATTGGTTCCAAGGTGAATTAATGGGGTAAGAACAACGAGAATGAGTACACTTGAAATCTCAAGCTTTGTAAAGGGGGAGAGGATTTTACGTCCAAGGGTATAGTAGAGTAGCAGAGCCCCTACCACCAGATCCAGTTGGTCGAAGGGAGGAAAGGGAGTACCCCTCTCTTTTCCCAACCTTCTCTTCAAAAAGCTCTCTAGAGCATCTCCAAAAAGAGCACCAAAGCCTAAGAGCAATCCGAGTTTTAGGGCATAGGGATAGTTTGGATAACTTCCAAGATAGTGCTGTAGGGCACCTGTAAACGTTCCTCCGAGAACTCCCAGACCAAAACCTCGAAAGGTCTTTCCATCTCCAAGAATCCTCCTGCCATCTGGAAAGTATCTTCCAAAATCCAAAGGTCTTCCTCCGCCCAAAGTAGCTGCTGCATTGCCAACATAGGATGGAAAGATGAACCAAATGGCACCTAATATTTCTTCTAACATTTTTTAACCCTTTACTTGAAATTTATAAGTTTTTTGGTAAGAGTGAATCTATTTCTTAAAGAAACCCAGGGTGAAACCTGAGAGTAGAAGGATTATGAGAAAAGTTGCAAGGACAAAGTAAAGCTGAGAAGCCTCAATGGTTTTAGATTGTAATTCCTTGATGACATAGAAAATTGAAACTCCACAAACGAGAAAACCTGAGCCTGTCCAAGTTAAAACTCTTAAAAACCTGTTCCATCGAAGCCTTTTGAAGTAGTTCTGTGAAGAAAAACCTAAGAGAAGCACATGGGGAATGATAATTCCAAGGATGAATGATAGAATTGCGAAGATAGACTCCAAGTTGTTGCTTTTGAAGATTTGATGAAGGATTAAGATTAGAAGAGGAGCTATTCTGAAGAATCTTAAAAGAGAGAGAAGAAATCCCAGAAAAAAACTTCCAACAAAACCTAGTGCCACAAACCTCGAAATCTGTTGTTGGATATAGGCTTTTGGGAGAAAGGGAAGTTCTGCAAACTCAAACCCGCAGTTTACAAGGTACACTCCTACAAGGAACATGAAAGCATAAATTATAATGTTTGAGTGAAAGTCCAAATTAATGAGATTTGAAGAGATTATCACAAACATACCTAAGAAGATGAAGGTAACTAAAAGTCCAAGGTCAAAAAAAAGCACTCTTAAAAAAATCTCTGAGAATCTTTTAGTAGTCTTGAAAGTATAAGTGTGGAAAAAAGAATAAATCTCCGTCAGAGCTGGATTTAAGGAAGAGAACATTCCAAAGATGAGGGAGATGAGGAGAAGTTGGAATTGTGAGAGGTTTGACATGTTCTGGCTTTACAACCCATTATTTAAAACTTTCCATCCAAAAAACTTAAAAGGTACTGACTCAATTTAAATAAGTAAATAAATGCCGGGGTGGCTTAGCCTGGTCATAGCGCTCGGCTCATAAAAACCTTTAATTGGATTCATAGCCCTTCAAAAGAGGGGGTGAGGAACCGAGAGGTCGCGGGTTCAGATCCCGTCCCCGGCACTAACCTTTTCATCTCCCATGAAAGGCAAAGCTTTTTCTAGGAAAATGAGGATTGAAAGCACTCTCTGTAACTACTAATCTGAAGATTCTCCAACAGTAACCTTCTCATAACCCTAAAAGCTCTCAAACTCAAACTTCTTCCAAGCTTTGAGGGCAACCTTAAGCTCTTCATTTTCCTCTGCAGCCCTTTCCAATGGAATTTCTTTTAGAGTTGCATCAATAGCCTGTCTGAAGGCCTTTGCTCCTGCAGTTGCCCCAAGGGGATGAGCATGGATTCCTCCTCCAGAGCCTATTACACAGTCAAGACCAAAATCTTTAATCACCTGAGGCACCATTGAGGGATTTATTCCTCCAGAAGGCATTGGAAAGCCTCTCTTTATGTGCTTGAAAGAAAGCTGTAAGGTTAATCCAGTTAAAAGATACCTCTCTTTTAAAAAAGGAGCCTTCCCGTAGGGAGCTGGAAAAACGACAATGTCTGCTCCACAGAGCCTTGGGAGCTTCGCCAAAATCAAAGAAGAGCTCATCCCAGAGTAGGGAGAAGAGTAGATTGCCCCGGCAAAATCCATGTGGGCAAGTATTGGTACTTTTACACTCTCATCCTCAGAAAGAACTCGAAGAGCTGAGATTCCGCAAGTTAAATAGTTAATCATCAAGGCATTTGCTCCATGTTCTTGAGCTCTCTCTGCATTCTCAAGCATTTTATCCACTTCGTCTGTTATGTTTACAGTATAAAGAGTCTTCTCTTTCTTTTCAGAATCTGCTCTATCACAAGCCTCCATGAAGAGGGTTACCCTGTCCTCTATTCTTGAAAATTCTGGGTTTGCAAGAAGCTCATCGTCCTTTACGATGTCTGCTCCACCCAGAGCTGCCTCATAGAAGAGCTTTGCACCGACTTTCGGAGAGATTCCAGTGTTAGGCTTTATCATATTGTTCAGGAGAGGTCTTTTTTCAACACCAAGGATTCTCCTCACGCCAGAGATTCCAAACTTTGGTCCTTTAAATCCCTTTAAAAACTTTAGAGGAAAGTTCAGGTCTAGGAGTTTCAATCTTCCTGCCATTGAGATGTTCCCTATCACGGTGGATAGGAGCATTGGAATCTGGGGTCCAAAGTTTTTGTGGGGAAAGGCAATCTGCAAGATGTAGTTTCTGTGTTTTTCCAAAGGTGCTTCGTACTCAAAGCTTGGTGCCTCGTAGATCCCAACCACTTTTGCAACGTGCTTTCTTCTCACCTCAGGAGTCTCTTCAGGAACTGCAACCCAAGTACCTGTGCTCTGCTCCACTGCGATGGCAGCAGCATACCTTAGAATGTCAAATGAAAGCTCTTGCGGAAGACCAACATAGTAGGTTGCAATGACGTACTCCTCTAGATCAATTCCATCAGAAAGCCCAAAGAGTTCGTGCAATTTTCTCTCACCTATGTTTTAATTTATCCTAAACCCTTAAAAACCTTTCCAACAAGAACCTTCAACCAGCAAAATCAGCAACGTACCTATTACAGTAAATGAAATCCAGATTGTACCAACTACTAAGAACTTCCCCTTGTCAAGATATGGTGAAAGAAACGAAACCTTATTTCTTGTGATCACTCAATTTTCTTTCCAACAATCAATATATAGCCAAAGAACTTCTTCGTGTCTTTTCTTCTTTCCATGATCATTCTTGCTGGAGCTGCCTTTCTTGCGCCCTTCCTTAGCTCAGAATTGGTTATCATGTCGTAGATCGCTCTGATCGAGAAACGAATGAAGCCAATCGGACCCATTACTTTTATAACATCTCTTCCTATGTCCATTAGTGGCTTCTGGGTCATTTGGACAACTTGCAGCCCTGCATCCTCGAAAAACCTTTTAAATTCTGTGGGTGTGAACCTTGCAAGACCTTGACCAGGTCCCATAGAATTTTTTAAAAGCTCACGAATGTGTTCCAATAGTTCAGGTGGTGTCGACTCATCTGCGAAAACTTCATTGGCTCCCACCCGTCCCCCAGTTCTGGTCACTCTTGAAACTTCACCAAGCGCTTTCCTGATGGTGTCAGCCTTCCCCAATATGTTCAAGAAAGACTCCATGATCATGACATCGAAGGATTCATCTTCAAATGGTAGTTGAGTCACATCTGCCAACTGGAATTCAACTCTTTCTTCCAAGTTCTCTCTATGTGCTCTTTCTTTCGCTCGAGCAACCATATTTTCGGAGATGTCGATGCCTACAACATGGCAGTCGTACTTCTTCGCGATCTGACAGGCTGTGAACCCTGTCCCACAGCCAACATCTAACAGGTCACTCTTCTCATCTACGCGGCACATCTTTAAGAGTTCCTCTGTAGCTGCTAGTCCACCCATATGAACAATTGGTAAGTTCCATTGGCCTACGAGATCATAATAACTGCGTTTTATCTGTTCTTCCTGAGAAATACTCTCTTCCTTTATCATTATTCAACCACCTGTTTAAAAACAAAAAGATTATCAAAGAATGTTTTCATTTCTTTTGTTAAGTTTTTCATGCACCTCAGAGAGCATCTCGTATATCTTTTTAAAGTTTTCATAGAGCCTTTCGTATTTGGTTTTATTCTCAGACTGAGGCTTGAACTTTTTCTCCATCACAATCAGGTCTTTGAGAGAATCAAAGTTCTCATAAATATCCAAACCTACTAAGGCTATCATTAAAGCTCCCATGGCACAGGCATCCCCTGCTCTTTTGGGTTTTTTAATATCTTTTAGAGTAACATCTGATAGAATCTGTAGCCAGATATCACTCTTGGCACCTCCTCCCACAACGTTAAGCTCTTCAATCTTCAAATCAAGTTCCTCCAAGGTCTCTGCAATCCACCTTAGATGATAGGAAACTCCCTCCAAAACAGATCTTATCATGTGGCATTTTTTATGCTCAAGACTCAAATTGAAAAATCCACCTCTCACATACTCATCCACGAGAGGTGCCCTCTCCCCCCACATCCAGGGAGTGAATATCAAGTCCTTGGAACCTGGTTCTACAGAATCAGCAATCTCATCAAAAACTTCAAACACATTTTTTTCTTCTTTTTCAGCTTTTAACTTTTCTGAATCTCCCAATTCATCTCGGAGCCACCTAAGGCAGGCACCTGCACTCTCCATCTCTCCTATCAAGATAAAGCTCTCTGGAATTGCAGAACACATACTCCCAATTCCGCACATTGGATCTAAAATCCTCTCTTCAACATTTACCCCAACCCAGGCAGAGGTGCCGAGGTTGAGATGGGCATCTCCAATCTTCAGAGCCCCTGCTCCAAGGGCTGCAGTTGCTACATCCCCTCCACCACATATCACCAAAGTCTTTCTCTCAAGTCCAAGTTCTCTTGAGGCTTTCGAATTCAACTCTCCCACCACATCGGTGGATTTCAAGACTCTCGAGAGCTCATCTTGCGTGATTCCCACAATCTCACAGAGCTCGTCTGACCATACTTTTTTTTCAGTGTTGAAAAAACCTGTGACAGAGGCACAACTCAAGTCAGTAACAAACTCCCCAGTACACCTGAATATTAGATAATCCTTACAGTCTGAAAATTTATGAGTTTTCTCAAAGATCCTTTTCTCTTTTTCTTTCAACCACAAAACCTTTGAGATGAAGTCTCTCTCAGAAGGTATTCCTCCAGTTATTTTCAAGAGCCTTCCAGGTCCAAAATGCTCTATTATCCATCTGGCCTGTTTTCCACTTCTGGTATCCAACCAGATCATGCAGTTTCGAAGAGGCTTTCCATCTCTATCAAGAGGCAGAGTCCCGATCATCTGAGATGAAAAGCTAATCCCTAAAATCTCCTCTTTTGGAATTCCTTTCATGACTTTCTGAGTACTGATTAAAATGGATTTCCACCAGATATTGGGATCTTGCTCTGCGAAGCCTTTTTTAGGATAGAGAACCTGATACTCTTCAAAGGTTGAGGAGAGAATCCTACCATGAAGATCTGCAAGAATCGTTTTGCATCCTCCAGTTCCGAGGTCGTAAGCTAAAACGTAAGACATTCTCATCCCTTTAAAGTTTTCAAACACTCTTCAAATACCTGAAGTACAAAGTCTGCTTCCTCTTCTGTAATTACCAGAGGAGGTTTTATCTTTACTACGTTTCCTCCAGTTATCATTCTATCATCATAAATCATTCCAGCTCTCTCGTCTGGCATGCTTCTCCCAAATATCACTCCCTTCTTGAATCCAAGCTTTATGAAATCCTCCGTTTCGTGTATCGCTCTTTTTCTGCTTGCATTTTTAACGAGCTCAACTCCAATGAAAAGACCAGGTCCTCTCACATCCCCAATCATCTCATAGCTTTCAGAAAGCTCTTTCAAGCGCCTGGTGATGTGGGCTCCCCTCTTTCTGGCTTTTTCAGGCAACCTCAATCTCTCGCAAACCTCGATGTTTATAAGAGCTGCTGCAAACATTATCGGGTTTGAGCCAAAGGTAGTGTGCTCCTCTGCAGGAGTGAATCCAACCAAATCCTCTCTTGCAAGGGTTGCACCTATTGGAAAGCCTCCTCCAAGAGCCTTGGTGAGACACATCAAGTCAGGTTCCACTTTGTAGTAAAAGGAGGCAAACATCTCTCCACATCTCCCAAAGGCAGTCTGTGATTCGTCAAAGATCAAAAGAACGTTGTTCTCAGAGCAGATTCTTCTTACCTCTTTGAGGTACTCTTTTGGAACTGGAATCTGTCCTGCAGGACCTTGCATAGGTTCTATCAAAAAACCTGCAAATTTCTTTTCACTCTCCTCCAAGATTTTCTCAAGTTCCCTCGCACACTCAAGAGAACATTCTTTTTCTTTCATATCGTAAGGACAGCGATAGCAGTAGGGAAAGTTTATCTTTTCAAATCTCTCACTCCCAAAAGCCTTGAATCTTATAGCAAGAGGCATTTCTTGACTTGCTTTGAGGGTCGAAAGGGTAGAGCCATGATAGCCAGTCTTAGTTACTATGAAATCAGAAGCCTTCGTGTTGATCATTGCAAGCTTGAGTGCAGCCTCTATGGCAAGAGAGCCACCTTCGTTGTTAAAAGATACCTTTTTCAAACCTTCAGGAGAAATCTCTATGAGCTTTTTTGCAAGCTTCAATCTTGGAATTGTGGGAAATCCATACCTCACATGAGTCAATCTTTTCATCTGCTCTGAAATCGCAAAGATGACATCTCTCTGCACATACCCCACATTCAAAGACCAAGCCTGGGCTGTGCAATCTATGAACTTCCTTCCCATAATATCTCTCACAGTGGCTCTGCCAGACTCCCCTTCAAAGAGTACCAAATCATAGAGCTCTGTTAGGTGGGCTTTTTTTGCAATCTCAAGCTCTCTTTGAGTTATTTCTCCGAGCATCTTTGAAATTTCATCCTTAGAGAGGACTTCAGGTTGAAGCATGGGATCACCTCTGATGATAGTGAACTCTATATATAAGGATTTTGTAGAATGAACCACCTACTCCTCAATCCTTCTGAACTTTTCATTGTCTTTGAGTGGCATGGTGGCATCTATCCCAATCTTGGAGGTGGTTGAATCTGCAGATGGGTCAAGGCTTGAGCCTGAAGCACCTTTTATCAGTATCAAATCTTTGTGAGCCTGAAATCTCGTTGCAATTGCCCATTCCACTTCAGAGTCATTGTAGATGTCTATGTCATGATCCACCACAATTACTTTCTTTAAAGATGGATGTCCAGTGAAGGCAGCCATTGCAGCATTTTTTCCATCGCCCTCCTTTTGTTTTTCTATAGAGATCACTCCATGTAACCAACAGCAACTTCCTTTCGTGAGTCTGACGCCAAGAACCTTAGGCACCACCTGAGAGACTGACTTGAATATCACAGGCTCTCTAGGCAATCCCATTAAAAGATGGTGTTCATGACCACCTGGAAGCAGGGCATGCATCACAGGATTGTCTTTATGGTATATTCTGTCCACTTCAAGGACAGGTTGTTCCCTCTCGTAGTCCATCGTTCCTGTGACGTCCACAAAAGGTCCCTCTCTCGCCTTTTCCTGAGTTATTCTTCCGAAAAAGATGTACTCTGCGAAAGCTGGTACTCTAAGCCCATGGATTTTTATTTCTTTTACCTTCTCTCCAAGAGTTTTCTCTCTCAGAGAAGAGGCAATCTCAAGCTCATCCACATCATAGCTTGCAGAAACTGCAGCTGATAGAAATACAGAGGGACAAACTCCAATGCAGATTGCCACCTTCAACTCTCCAGCTTTTTTGTGCATCGAGTAGAGGTGTCTTGGAACTATTCTTATAGCAAACTTATTCCTGTCTGTCACAAGCATCCTGTGAAAGGAGAGGTTACGCTTTCCCTCAAACTCCGCCACCACAACTCCTGAAGTCAAGTACTGTCCAGCGTCATTTTTGAAGTATTTAGGTATTGGTAATTCTCTGAGATCGAATTCTGTAATCTCATTTTGGAGAAAGGGAGTATCACTTACCTTCTCACATGGAACGGGATTCTCTATGGCTTTTTCAAAAACCCTTACTAAATCATCTCTCTCTATCTTCAAGGCTCTTGCAATCCTCTCTCTGGAATTCCAAAGGTTTCCAACAACCTTCAACCCCTTGACTTTAAATAGGTGGGGAATCTCTGTCTTGAGGTAGGGGGTTAGCTTTTCTATACCCAACTCTTTATCGATTATTCGAATTTCATCTTTAAAGGTTTCGAGATAGGATGAAAGGCTCATGATTTAAGTTGTCGTTTGAGTTAATAAACTTTCCCTCCACGACAAACCCAGCGCATCTGCGGCAAACCCCGCAGAAACGTTAGAGGTTCTCCTCTGATGCAAACCC
>JBHIDS010000051.1:0-13175 GCA_046760205.1 Candidatus Methanofastidiosia archaeon | reverse complement strand
AGCCTTCAAAAACCCTGATAGGCTCTGACAGTCATACTCCCACCTGTGGTGCAGTGGGAATGCTTTCAATAGGCGTTGGAGGATTGGACGTTGCAGTGGTGATGGGAGGTTCTCCCTATTATCTCAAGATGCCAAAGATTGTGGGAGTTGAGCTTTTGGGAAGGCTCAAGCCCTGGGTCACAGCCAAGGATGTGATTTTAGAGATGCTTAGAAGGTTGAGTGTAAGGGGAGGCATTGAAAAGATATTTGAGTACTTTGGAGAGGGAGTGAAGACGCTTTCTGTTCCTGAGAGAGCTACCATCTGCAACATGGGAGCAGAGCTTGGAGCCACCACTTCAATATTTCCTTCAGATGAGAGAACCAAAGAGTACTTCAAGATGCAAGAAAGGTTGAAAGACTTCAAACCCCTTGCTCCAGATGATGGAGCTTCATACGATGAGAGGATAGTCATTGATCTTTCGGAGCTTGAACCTTTGATAACCCTACCATCCTCTCCAGACAACGTAAAGAGGGTTTCAGAGGTGGAGGGAATTGAGGCTCAGCAGGTGATAATTGGCTCTTGCACCAACTCCTCGTACAAAGAACTCATGATGGCAGCTAAGGTTTTAAAGGGCAAGAAAGTCTCAGAAAAGCTCTCTTTTCACATCGTTCCTGGATCAAGACAGGTTTTGGAGAATGTTGCAAGGTCTTCGGGACTTGTAGACTTAATCTCTGCCGGAGCAAGGATAATGGAGATCGCCTGCGATGGTTGTATTGGAATGGGCTCTTCTCCAGCCTCCAACTCTGTGTCTGTGAGGTCCTTCAACAGAAACTGGCCTGGTAGAAGTGGGACTATGAAGGATCAGGTTTACCTAACGAGCCCTGAAACGTGTGTCGCAACAGCCCTCTATGGGAAGATAACGGACCCAAGAAGACTTGGAAGTTATCCTAAGATAGATATGCCTGAGAAATTTGTGATAGATGACTCTATGATAATCCCTCCTTTAAAAAATCCTGGGAGAGCCAATGTAATAAGAGGTCCCAACATAAAAAGGTTGCCTGAGATGAAGCCTCTTGAACGTCATCTTGAAGGAGAAGTTCTTCTAAAGGTTGGGGACAATATATCAACAGATACCATATTGCCTGCAGGACCCAAGATACTTCCCCTGAGGTCAAACATTCCAAGAATAAGTGAGTTTGTTTTTGTATATCTGGATTTAGATTTTTCCAAGAGAGCTAGGGAGAGAAATGGAGGATTTGTGGTCGGAGGAGAAAACTATGGACAGGGTTCATCCAGGGAACATGCAGCTCTTGCTCCAAAGTATCTTGGAGTAAAGGGCGTGATCGCAAAGTCGTTCTCAAGAATTCACAAGTCAAATCTCTTGAATTTTGGAATTCTTCCACTGGAGTTCTCAGACCAAGCAGATTATGAGAGGGTAAGAAAGGAGGATTTTGTTGAGATTAGAAATGCCCGTCAAGCTGTAGAGAGAGAAAAAGTGATCTCTGCCACCATCTCTGGAAGAAGAATGGAGCTTGAGATAAACATCTCTCAAAGGCAGAGAAAGATTGCTCTTGCTGGAGGACTCCTTAACTACGTGAGGCTCAAACATGAGGAGCATACCATTTCTGAGTAACCATAAACTCATTTTAAATTATTTAGCTTGTCTTTCTTATCAGATTTTGAGTCTTTCTCAAAGAGCTTGCAATTTTCCTGCCTGAGTCTGTTAGGGTGAAATATCTCGTCCTTCCCTCCTTTTTTGAGGTGACAAATCCTCTCTCCTCAAACCTTTTCAAAACACCAAGGGCATGGGGATACATACAGTCAGTCTTTTTTGCAATCTCGGACACATACAAGGACCTTTTGCTCTCAAGTAGGGTTATAATAATTGAAACCGCCTTTTCTTTCAGAAACATGTTTTTCATACTCGGTTATACCTTTTGGAGTTTATAAATATATCGGTTTTAAAACAAACCTAAACCTTCACCTCAAGTTACTCCACCTCAGCCCAGAGTAGGTCAATATATACTCCTCAGGTTTTAAAACGTTCACGGTGAGTAGAGCCTTGGTCTCTTCAGGGTATAAAGCTATGAATCTCAATTCATCATCTGTTAAGGGTCTTTGTGTGTGGGCGTTGGCAGCTTGCACCAAATTCAAAATCACCATGGCTTGATCATCATCTGTAAACTCAATTCCAAGTTTTTTGTAAACATGCTTGAAACCTGCCATTCCTCCATATTCTCCTGTTGTTATTATTCTTCCAGTAGGCTCACACATCTCTTCCTCCCTTCCAAGAAGAGTGTAGTCAAAGAGCTCATAGTTCTCTCTATCCTTCAGGGCTCCGTCTGCGTGAATTCCAGATTCATGGGCAAAGGCGTTTGCACCGACTCCAGGTTGGTTAATTGGAAGAGGGACTCCAAAAGAATCTGCAACGTAGTGAGAAAGCTTCCAAGCAACTTTGAGGTTTAGCTCGTCTCCAATCTCTAAGTTTCCTTCGATGCCCTCTGCATACTTTAAGGCAAGAATACAGCTCAAGAGATCAGCTTGCCCAGCCCTCTCCCCAATTCCGTTTACCGTGGTGTTTATAAAGGCGTTCACTCCTGCATCTATTGCTCCCCTTGCCCCGGCAATGGAGTTTGCCACAGCCATTCCCAAGTCGTTGTGACAGTGAAGTTCTATGTCGATTCCAATCTCCTCAGCCAGATTTTTGACTCTTCTGTATATGGAATAAGGGCTTTCCTTTCCTATTGTGTCACAATACCTGAGTCTGTTTGCCCCCCTCTCCGTTGCAGCAAGCCCAAACTTGACAAGATAATCCATCTCTGTCCTCGAGGCGTCCTCTGCGTTGACTCCAACAGTCTCAATTCCTCCATCTTTGGCGGTTTGAACTGCCTCTGCCATCTTTTCTAAAACACCTTCCTTGGAAATCTTTCCCTTGAACTTTCTCCTTATCATCTGGTTAGAAGTGGATATTGAGAGGTTTAGATGGCGAACTCTGGTTTTGAAAGCTCCCTTCACATCCTGGACTATGGCTCTTACCCAACCCTCAAGAATCATATCCCCCATTGCACCTTTCTTTTTAAGATCTATATTTGCCTCTATGTAGTTTCTCTCGTGCCAGATGAAGGGAAATCCAAACTCTGATTGGTGTACTCCCATTTCAGCGAGATAGATGTTAATCATGGTTTTCTGCAACTTCGCAAGGTTTATCCGAGAAGTTTGCACTCCATCTCTATTTGTGACATCTATGAAGTAAACTTTGCCCATTTTAAAACCTCCAAGATTTTTCCAAGATTTTATTTCAGAAACTATATAAACTTTTTGGTGTTTTTACTGTAGAAAGATTTATAAGTTCATTTTTAAAAAAATTCTTTAATGATTGAATTTAAAAGATTAATACCTCCCAAGGGAGAGAGAATCATATTTGAATCTGGAAAGTTTGATGTTCCCTCAAACCCCATAGTCCCCCTGATATATGGAGATGGAATTGGACCTGAGATCACAGAGGCTTCGATAAAGGTAATTGACAAAGCCCTAGAGAAAACCTATTCTGAGAAGATAAGCTGGTTTGAGGTTTACGCTGGGGAGAGGGCATTTAAAATCTATGGAGATTATCTTCCAGAGGATACTTTGAAGGCAATCAAGCACTTCAGAATAGCTCTAAAAGGTCCTCTCTCCACACCTGTGGGTGGAGGTTTTAGAAGTCTCAACGTTAGTTTGAGACAGAACCTCGATCTCTATGCTTGCGTGAGACCTGTTTCATACATCGAGGGAGTCCCCTCAAGATTGACTAATCCTGAGGAACTCGATTTGGTTATTTTTCGAGAGAATACAGAGGATGTTTATGCTGGGATAGAGTTTGAGGCATTCTCAGATGATGCAAAAAAAATAATAGATTTTCTAAGGGGAATGGGAGCAGACATTCCAAAAGATTCTGGCATTGGAATAAAGCCTTTGAGTGAGAGAAAAACCAAGAGGATTGCAAGGGCATCCATAAACTATGCCCTTGAAAATAAGAGAGAGAGCGTCACCATAGTACACAAGGGAAACATCATGAAGTACACTGAAGGTGCTTTTCGAAAGTGGTGTTATGAGGTGGCGAGGGAGGAATTTGAAGATAAAGTTTCGATGGAAGGGGAGAGTGAGATAGGAAAGTTGGTCATAAAGGATAGAATTGCAGACAACATGCTCCAGCAATTGATAACCAGAACCTCAGAGTACGATGTTCTGGTTCTTCCAAATCTCAACGGGGACTACATCTCTGATTTAGCTGCAGCTCTTGCAGGAGGGCTTGGAATGGCGCCTGGAGCAAACCTCAACTACGAGGATGGTACTGGAGTTTTCGAAGCCACTCATGGAACTGCTCCCAAGTACACAGGTCTTGACAAGGTGAATCCCTCCTCTCTCATCCTCTCAGGTGCCATGATGCTCCAACACATAGGCTTTTTCAAGGCCTCTGAGTTGATAAGAAATGCAATCTCTGAAACCATAAAGTGTAAAAAGGTTACCTATGATCTTGCAAGACACCTAAAGATAAAACCTTTAAAAACTTCAGAGTTTGTAGATGAAGTCTTGAGAAACATGGATTAAGGTGATGTGATGAAAGACATAGTTTTCAGAATTGGAGGCGAGTCTGGAGAAGGGATAGTTACCTTGGGAGAGCTCTTTACTCTAGCATTGGTGAATGCTGGAATGGAGGTCTTCACCTTCAGAACGTACCCATCAGAGATAAAGGGGGGACCTGTGATGTACCAAGTTAGGGTGAGTGATGAGGAGTTGCTCTCGCAGGGAGATAGAGTGGATGTGCTTTTAGCCTTAAACGAGGAAGCCTACGATACCCACATCCAGGATTTGAGGAAAAATGGAGTTCTAATATATGATTCAGGAAGGTTCAACATTTCCTTTGAGGGAACAGCCTACGGAATTCCCCTCGAAAAATGCACCAGGAAAGAGGTGGGATTTCAAAAGAGCAAGAACGTTTTGATTCTTGGAATTCTCTCAAGACTTTTCGAGATTCCCTCAAAGATAATGGAGGAGGTTGTTAGAAGAAAACTTGGGAGAAAACCTGAACTTTTACAAAAGAATCTCATGGCATTGAAGGCTGGTCTGAATTACTGTGGGAGAGAGATTTCAAAAAAGGATAACTTCCTCATACGTTCAAGAAGAAGGAAAAAGATAAGGTTGAGCGGAAACCAGGCAATCTCTCTTGGAGCCTTGGTCTCTGGACTAAAGCTCTATGTAGGCTATCCCATAACCCCAGCCACTGACATCTTGGAGTTCATGGCAAAGTACCTTCCCTCATTTGGAGGAAAGGTAGTTCAGTCAGAGGATGAGATTTCAGCCATTTGTATGGCTCTTGGTGCCTCCTTTACAGGAGTAAAGGTAATGATTGCCACCTCTGGTCCTGGTTTCTCTTTGATGACTGAGGTTTTGGGACTCTCTTCTATGGCAGAGATTCCCCTGGTGATAGTAAACTCTCAGAGGGGAGGTCCCTCAACTGGAATGCCCACCAAGACTGAACAGGGCGATCTCAGCCACTCTCTCTTTGGAGGTCATGGAGATTTCCCAAGGATTGTGCTTGCACCTTTGGATGTTGAGGATTGCTTTTATCTCACCATCAAAGCCTTCAATCTTTCAGAGAAGTATCAACTTCCAGTCATTCTCCTTTCAGACCAGAGCCTTTCTCACAGAATCCAAACCTTAAAAAAACCCTCCCTCTCTCAAATCCAGATTTTGAACAGAAGAATCCCAAGAGAGGATGAACTTAAGAATTTTAGGAGGTACAAACTCACAGAATCTGGAGTTTCCCCAATTTCCTCTCCAATGCAAAAAGGGGCTTACGTTGCAACTGGAATGGAGCACAACGAGTTTGGAGAGCCTGACCTTTCCCCCAAAACTCACAGAGAGATGATGAGGAAGAGATTCAGAAAGTTGAATATTACGGAAAAAGAGGAGCTTTTTGAAGTTTGGGGATCAAAGAATCCGAAATTGGGAATCATAAGCTGGGGCTCTACAAGTGGAGCCTCAAGAGAAGCTTGTGAGAGACTTGTTTCAAAAGGGTATAAAGTAGGGTGCTTTTTTCCAAAGATTCTAAATCCTCTTCCAGATAGAGCTTTGAGGGAGTTTCTCTTGTGTGATAAAGTTGTGGTTTGTGAGTCGAACTATGAAGGTCAGCTTGCAAACCTTTTAAGTTCAAGGTTTAGAGTTGAGATAGTAAGGTTTAGAAAGTACGAGGGCATTCCCGCAACTCCGAAAGAGATATACGATTTTGCATGTGGGATGATTTAATGGATGCAGATTTTTACAGTACAGAGCTTGAGCCTATATGGTGCCCAGGGTGTGGAGACTTTGCAGTGCTCTATGCCATTAAGAAGATTTTCTCAAAACTTGAAATAGAGCCAGAGGAGGTTTTGATAGCCTCTGGAATAGGGTGTTCCTCAAGACTTCCAGGTTTTGTAAAGTGCTACGGCATTCACAGCGTTCATGGAAGAGTTTTGCCAATAGCTCAAGGAGCAAAGCTTGCTAATCCTGATCTCTTGGTGCTTGCAGTTGGGGGGGATGGAGATGGTTTGAACATTGGAGGAGGACACTTTCCCCATGCTGCCCGCAGAAACCTTGACATAACCTACATAATGATGGACAATCTGCTCTATGGAATGACCAAAGCTCAGCCCTCTGCCACAACTGAGCTTGGAAGAGTGAGTAAAGCCTCTCCATTTGGTGTCATAGAAGAACCTTTGAATCCCATAGTACTGGCACTCTCATACAACGTCTCCTTTGTAGCCAGAGGTTTTTCTGGGGACCCGAGAGGACTTACAGAGCTCATTTCAGATGCCATTGAGCACAAGGGATTCTCCTTTCTTGATGTCCTTAGTCCCTGCACCACCTTCTTCAACACTTACAAAGTAATTGAGAGAAAGGCATATCCAATAAAGGATCACGATGTCACAGATAAAGTAAAGGCTTTTCAACTTTCATTGGATAAGAAGGGAATTCCAATTGGAATTTTCTACAAGGTTAGAAGACCAACTTATGGGGAAAGGCTTGAGAGTTCGGGTGCCTTTGAGAGAAAGATGAGTTTAGAGGAACTCTTTTCAAGGTTTGGGTGATTGAGTGAGACCTATACTTGAAAAAAAAGTCATCGAAAGTTCAAAGTGTACAGCTTGTGGAGGGTGTTCAGCCATCTGTCCAGTTCATGCAATCCCAATGACCTCTGAGAGTGCCTTTGTTCGTGAATTCTGCATCGAGTGTGGATTCTGTGACATGGTGTGTCCTGTGCTTCAAGGCTATCCTACGGGTGTGGGGTACTTCAAGCTCTCGAACTCTGCAAAGAGCAAATTCAAAGGTCAGGACGGAGGAATCACCCAGGCCATCCTTTCAAGACTCTTTGAGGAAAAAGATATAGACTGTGTCATTGGGGTTTCAAAAAATCGTGAGTGGAAACCTCAGCCTTTAATCATATCAAGAAGAGAGGACTTGGAAAAAATAGCACTGTCAAAGTACACCTACACCCCTCTTCTCGAGACTTTGGAGAAAGCCATAGAACAAGACTTTGGAAAGATTGCCCTTACAGGAGTTGGATGTCAGATTCACAGTGCTTCCCTTTTCAGGGAGAAGTTTTCTGAGTTTGGGAACAGGATAGCTCTCCTCCTTGGCTTGTTCTGCATGGAAACCTTTAGACATGATTCTCTCTTTGAATATCTGAGTGAAAAAAATGTTAAGGCTAAAGAAATTGAGAAGTTCGACATCACAAAGGGAAAGTTCATGGTGAAGACCAAACAAGGGGAATTTTCAGAAAAGGTTTCTAAGCTCAACTACATTGTGAGAGAGGGATGCAAGAGCTGTGAGGACTTTCCATCTTACTTTGCAGACATCTCTGTTGGAAGTGTAGGGTCAAGGGAAGGTTGGAATGCGGTGATAGTTAGAAGTTATGATGGTTCAAGATTCTGGGAGAAGGTTAAAAGTTCTTTGGAGCTTGAGGAGTGCAATGTGAGAGAGATCAAAAGATTAACGAAATACAAGAAAAGGATGGTGAGAGAGCACGAGGCAAAACCTTATAAAACTTTACATAGATAAAGTTTTAAGGTGAAAGGATGAGAGATGAAAGGATCCATGAGCATCCTGTTCTTGAGTTTGAGAGAGGAAAAAAGGTTAGGATAATCTATGATGGGCGAGAACTTGAAGCCTTTGAAAATGAGACCATAGCCTCTGCCCTCTATGCCAATGGATACAAGATATTCTCAAGAAGCCTAAAGTTTCACAGACCGAGGGGAATGTATTGTGGCATTGGAAAGTGCTCCTCCTGTATGATGAGGGTGAATGGAGTTCCCAACGTGAGAACTTGTATTGAAATGGTATCTGAAGGGCAGATAATAGAGTCCCAAAACTCCTTTCCCTCTGCCAGATTCGATGTCTTCAATATTTTTGATTATGTATTTCCTAAAAAAATGGACTATCATCATATATTTCTAAAACCCAAAATTCTGAATCGATTCTTTCAAAGAGTGGTAAGATACTTCAGTGGAATCGGAGAATTTCCACAAGCTCAATCCTCAGAAAAACCTAAAAAGATTGTAAGAAAAACTGACATAGCTATCGTGGGTGGGGGACCTGGGGGGCTCTCTGCAGCCATTAAAGCCTCAAAATTTGGAGCCTCTGTCACTTTGATAGACGAGAACCCAACCCTAGGAGGACAACTCATAAAGCAAACTCATCGCTTCTTTGGCTCTGCAAAACACTATGCAGGTATCAGGGGGACGGAGATTGCAAAAATTTTGGTGGATGAGGTTTCAAAAAACAGGGTAAAGATTCTTCTAAATGCAAGGGTCTTCGGTTGCTATCCTCAAAAGCTTTTGGGAATTCTTCAGAACGGAAACCTCATAAAACTGAAAGCAAAAAAAATAATATTTGCCACAGGAGCTTACGAGAATCACCTACTCTTTGAGAACAACGATCTTCCTGGAGTTTATGGCGCGGGGGGTGCACAAACTCTCATGAACGTCTATGGAGTGAAACCTGGAGATGAGGCTTTGATAGTTGGCTCTGGAAACGTGGGGCTCATTTTGGCTTATCAACTGCTTCAATCAGGAGTAAGAGTGAAGGCCATAGTGGAGGCTTTACCAAAGATAGGAGGTTATGTGGTGCACGCTGCAAAAATCAAAAGATTTGGGGTTCCAATCCTTACCTCTCACACTGTAAAAAAAGCCTTGGGAAGAGAGAGGGTGAAAGGAGCTCTTTTGATAAGGCTGACGCCAGCCTGTGAGTTCATCGAGGGAACTGAGATGAAGGTTAGGTGTGACTTCATATGCCTTTCTGTAGGGCTAAAGCCTACTCATGAGCTCCTCTACCAGGCTGGGTGCAATCTCAAGCTTATACCTGAACTTGGAGGCTTTGTTCCCTTGAGAGATGAAAACATGCAGACCTCTGTTTTTGGAGTTTATGTGGTAGGGGACTCTGCAGGCATCGAGGAAGCGAGCTCTGCCATGATGGAGGGAAAGGTGGCTGGAATCTCTGCTGCCTTGAGCATGGGGATTGAAAACAAAGAGGCTTTTGAGGAAAGGAGAGAATTGAAATCAGAGCTTGGGGAGTTAAGGTCTGCCCCATTCTCTGAGAGGATAAGGGTTGGAGTTTCTAAGGTGGTGCTGGAGGGAGGTAAATGAGTTGGATTGAGGATGGTTTTTTCTCTCTCTCAGAGCTTGAGGACTACCTTCCAAAGCACAAGCCAAAAAAGAAGGTGGCTGTGATAGAGTGTCTTCAGGAGATTCCATGTAACGCCTGTTTTGAGTCCTGTAAGTTTGATGCAGTTTTGATGAAGAACATAATAGACGTTCCAAAGGTTGACTTTGAAAAGTGCACTGGTTGCATGGCATGTATAAAGATCTGTCCCGGGCTTGCAATCTTCATGGTACAGTACAAAAATAGTAAAGCCAGAGTCACCATTCCCTATGAGTTTTTGTCACTACCAAAGAGAGGGGATGAAGTTAAGGTTTTGGACAGAGAGGGGAAAAAAATTGGCGTTGGAAGAGTTGTTTTTGTTCTCGATCCTGAAAGGAATGCTAAGACGGCTTTGGTAACCCTGGAAGTTAAAGAAGAGCTTGCAAACCTTGTGAGGAACTTAAGGGTGATCTGATGGCAAAAAAGATAATCTGTCTTTGTGAGGACATAACCTTGGACGAGATAGAGGATGCCATAAGAAAGGGATATAAAGATATAGAATCTTTGAAGAGGTATACTGGCTTTTCAACTGGAGCTTGTCAGGGAAAGACTTGCATCTCCATGGTATTACGCACTCTTGCATTTAAAACAGGAAAAAAACCAGAGGAGCTTTTTACCACAACTTTGAGACAGCCCATACAACCAATTCCTCTCGAAACGCTTGCAGGTGAGGAGGATGAGGGATAGGGCAAAGATCGTCATAGTTGGAGGAGGGATAGTAGGGTTATCTCTCGCATACCAGCTAGCAAAGAGAGGTGAGAGTGATATTCTTATCTTAGAGAAAGGCTATCTCACAAGTGGAGCCTCTGGGAGGTGTGCAGGAGGTGTGAGACAACAATTCTCAACTGAGGAGAATATTACTTTGATGAGGGAAAATGTGAAGCTCTACGAGGGACTTGCCTCAGAGCTTGGATACAACATCTGGTTTAGGCAAGGAGGATACCTCTTTCTAGCATCCACAGAGAAAGAGTTAGAACAGCTTGAAAAGAACATAAAGCTTCAAAGAAACCTTGGAGTGGAAACCAGATTTTTAGAGCCTTTCGAGATCAAAAAGCTTGTCCCCATGATTATCACAAAAGGTATTTTGGGAGGCTCTTTTTGTAAAAGCGATGGAATTCTCTTTCCATGGCCCGTTATCTGGGGATACCATGAGAGGTTGAAAGAGTTGGGAGTTGATATTTTAACCTTTACAGAAGTTAATGCGTTTGAACTCAATGAAAAAAAAATAGAGAGAGTGAAAACATCAAGAGGAGATGTTTCAGCAGAGGTGGTGGTGAACGCTGCTGGAGCCTGGTCTTCTCAGGTAGCAAATCTCTGTGGTTTAAAATTGCCAAACAAACCTGTAAGGCACGAATCCTTGGTGACAGAACCTTTAAAACCTTTTTTGGAACCAATGATCATTCTCTTGAAAGAGAGCCTTTATATGGAACAAACCATGCGTGGGGAAGTTCTTGCAGGAATAAGCGATCCTGAGGAAAGGATTACCTTTGAGATGTCCTCTTCTCTCGAGTTCATGGAGAGACTTGCACAGAAGGTTACGAAATTGATACCAAATCTCAGACATGTAAATGTTTTGAGACAGTGGGCTGGACTCTATGACATAACTCCAGACACAAGACCGATTTTAGGAGCCTGCAAGATAGAGAATTTCATACAGGCAAATGGGTTCATGGGACATGGTTTCATGATGGCTCCTGCCATTACCAAAAAGCTTTCTGAGTGGATGCTCTTTGGAAAACATAAAAAGTTCGTTGAGTCTTACTCTCTTAAAAGGTTTGAGAAGGGAGAGCTTGAAAGAGAAGCTTGGATTGTGGGATGATGGAGCAAGGCATGCAAAACTTTATATACTATTAAAACAGATTTGTAGAGTAGATTGAGCCTTATCACTTAATCGATGTGAAAGTCAGATGCAATCACTCTCAAAGTTACACTCATCCTAAAAGCAAGCAAAGTAGGACTATTTTTGAGTAGGGATTGTTTTTCTGACTTCCCAGAAATCCTTGGATTTCTGTGGATTTTAAGGTGGAATTGCTATGAAGAGAAAGAAAACGGTGATGAAAGAAATAACGACCAAAAAAAAAGTGTTAGGAGGTGCTTACATGAAGCAAGAAAAGGAGGATGTTGGAACTACAAAGTACATGATTTATGCTGATATAGAGGCAAGTGGAGTTATAGAAAGACCTGATGTTGTTGGAGCAATCTTTGGGCAGACTGAAGGGCTCTTGGGAGATGATCTGGATTTGCGAGATCTCCAGAAAACCGGAAGGATTGGAAGGATATCTGTGAATGTGAACTCAAAAAATGGAAAGGCAAGTGGAACCATAACCATTCCCTCAAGCCTTGACAAGGTGGAAACATCAATTCTTGCAGCCTCTCTTGAGACCATAGATAGGATTGGACCTTGCGAGGCGAGAATCAAGCTCACAAGTATTGAGGATGTAAGGAGTTTGAAGAGAACCTACGTGGTGGACAGAGCCAAGGAAATAATGAGAGAATTGTTTCATGAGAATTTGCCTGAGACTCAGGAGATAACTGAAGAGGTGAAGGAGGCTCTTCGTGTGAGAGAGATAAAAAAGTACGGTGAAGACGAACTCCCAGCAGGACCAAACATAGATGGTTCTGATGCCATAATCGTGGTGGAGGGAAGAGCAGATGTACTAAATCTTCTAAAGTATGGCATAAAGAATGCTGTCGCTGTGGAGGGTACCAGCATTCCAAAGACCATCGAGAAACTCTCACGAGAGAAAACTGTCACGACATTCCTTGACGGTGACAGAGGAGGAGATCTCATCTTGAAAGAACTCACTCAAGTTGGTGAGGTTGACTTCGTTGCAAAGGCTCCTCCTGGAAAGGAAGTTGAGGGTTTGACCAAAAAGGAGGTCTTCAAAGCCTTGAGAAACAAGGTTCCAATAGAGCAAGCTATGGGTGAGTTGTTTCAAAAGAAAGCATCTAAGCCTAAGGCTCATAAGGAGAAAAAACCAAAGGGGAAGAAAAAGAAGAAGTCAGAGTTGGACCAGTTTGAGGGGTACATAGAAAAGTTGCCTGGCACATTGGACGCCTATCTCTTGGACAATGAAGGGAATTTGAAGATCAAGGTTTCTGTGAGGGATCTGGTAGATGCCATAAATCTCACTGAGGATGTTTCCTCAGTAGTCTTTGATGGCGTTGTTACCCAGAGATTGGTGGATATTTGTGCAGAGAAGAAGGTAAAGCACTTGGTGGGAATCAAGATTGGAAACATCACGAAAAAGCCTGCAAAGCTTCAGGTTTTGAGCTTCGGAGAGATGATGAAGGAGAAGAAGAGTTACTCTTTGTTTTGAATTCTCCTGTGTTGGAATTCAAAGATGCTAAGCACATATTTATGATGCAAATGGCGATTTTTCAACAAAATACGACAGTTCAAGTTGAGAATGATACAAGCCAACAAAACCACAACCTATATATATCTCTCTTCGTTTTTTAATATTATGAGGTTCAAAGTTGT
>JBHIDS010000050.1:0-13199 GCA_046760205.1 Candidatus Methanofastidiosia archaeon | reverse complement strand
AATCTTTCTCTCCAGATTTACAGGATTTGTAATTGGTTCTATCTTTGGAATTCTTTCATTTTTATTTGGACCATATATTATAATTAAAGTGAGAGAAATTGAACGTGAAATTTCCTAAATTGAAGTAATTGCAATTGAATTTGTTTTTGAATATTTTGCAGGCTCTTGGATATGAGATATAAGAAACGATTCGTTAATATGATTTCATGAATAAATGAAAATGGAATATTAGTTAGATAATTGAAGTAAAAAAAACCTCATTTCTCCTTTTTCTGCTCAACCCAGATACAAACAAAGAGAGTGGAAACAAAAGACCTCCATTCAAATAATTAAGACAGAGTCCTGCTGATATGGAAGAGGAGGAAACCATAATTAATAGTTTGAACAGAAAGATTCTTAAAGAATGAAATTTTTCTTATTTATTATGAATTTAAAGGCACTATCATTTGGAATATTGACATTAGTAATCGTTGGAATCATTTTTTTTGGTAGATGTGTTACCTTTTCCAATTCTGAACCCTCATATCTGACAGCTGAGACGACACCTTCCAACCACGAAATGCAGACTAAGGGATTTCTTAAAGAGGTGACTTATCAAAGCGAGTCAACTCTGAAGGGGTACCTCTGTAAACCTGAAGGATCTGGACCCTTTCCAGCTGTAATTTATAATCATGGTGGTAAAGGAGGTATCATAGGGGGAGCTCCCAAGGAAACCTGTGAGGCACTCGCAAAGGCAGGCTTTGTGGGTTTTTCACCGATTCGCAGGGAGGAATTATCTTTAAAAAGAAACCTAGATGATGTTTTCGCAGGTATTAAATATGTGAGGACGCTTGATTATGTGGATAGTGACCTTATTGGGATTATTGGATTTTCCAGAGGTGGCTTCCTAACCTTTTTGGCAGCATCCCAAGAGCCTGATTTTAAAGCAATTATTATCATGGCCAGTGCACCACCATCCTACAGCGATGAAGAATTTTATTCAGACGCAAGCAAAATCTCAGCGCCAGTTCTGATTCTGGTAGCAGAAAATGATCTCCCATCAAAGATCAATGGATACCAGAATTTGGTCGAGTCTGCTGAGAAGATGAAGGATACCTTTAAAGCTGCGGGTAAAAATGTACAACTTATTATCTACCCACCTTATAAGGACAATGGTCACCTCATGTTCTTTGAAGTGGGGGATTACTGGAAAGATGTCGTGGAGTTTTTGCAAAGATCATTCCTTAAGGACGTTTGAATTAGTTAAGGCTCTCTTCATATTCTATATTTTTTCATCTTCAACCTCAAATCACAAACCAAAAGCTCTCTGTTCTCAAGGTCAATCCATTCTTCTTCTCCCAGACTTTCAGAACATACTGCAAGGTGACCAGGCTGATCAAGATATTTTAAGGTGTAGTAATCTTCATTTTCAAAAAATTCTCTAAAGGCATAAAGCCTTTTTCCATCAGAGAGAATGAAGTTTAGAGAGGTGAAGTGGAAGTCTCGCCTGATTTTGAGGATGGTTTTTTTTATGCTTGCCTTTAGGGTTCTTATCCTGTTATCGAGAATCGTTAAAAAGAAGAGCTCACTATCTGTTCCATGGGATGTGAAGTTTAGGATGCTTCCATTGTGAGAGAATATGCAATTCTCCTTTGAGAAAGGATGGGTGTTCTCATAGATTTTTTCTCCCTGAGAGGCAAGCCTCAAATGAGAAAGGAGAATTTTGGTTTTGAGATCTTTTGTGCAGAAGAAATCCAAAACCTCACTTTTCGAGGCATCTATGGGCTCTTTTGCAACGCAAGCCTTTTTCAAGAGGTAGTATCCTATTCCCCACCCATGTCTGTGTCCCTTTTTCTTCTTGCCTTTTCCACTCAAAGCCAACTCTCTAAACTCTTTGAGGTAATAGGACGATGAGAACTCTCCTATGATTCCAAATAGCCTACACATGGCTCTTTTTAAAATTTCTATATATATAGTTTTTTCCGATTAAAATATCTCCTTTAAAAGGATGGTCTCCTCTCTGGACTCTCCAATTGAAATTAGATAGATTGGAACTTTGAGTTCCTCTGAGATAAATCTTAGGTAAATTTTTGCCTCTATTGGCATATCATCATATTTTTTAGCCTTGAAATCTTTGAAACCCTTAAATTCTTTGTAGATGGGCTCACATTTTTTGAGAATTTTCATGCTTGCAGGAAAATCTCTCATCTCTTTACCTTCATAGCTGTAAGAAACACAAATCCTTATTTTTTTTAGATCTGAAAGAACATCAAGCTTTGTTATCGTAAGCCCTGTAAATCTGTTTATCCTTTGAGAATATCTCAAAAGCACCATGTCGAGCCATCCACATCTTCTTGGTCTTCCTGTGGTTGTGCCGTACTCTCCTCCCTTTTCTCTTAGATAATCTCCAAGTTCATTTGAAATTTCTGTTGGCATTGGGCCTTCACCAACTCTCGTGGTGTATGCCTTCAAAACTCCCACTATCTCTGAGATTCTTTTCGGAGAAACTCCCACACCGATACATGCCCCCCCAGCCACTGTGGAGGAGGAGGTGTTGAAGGGATAGATTCCGTGATCTATGTCTAAGTGAGTTCCTTGTGCTCCCTCCAAAAGAACTTTTTTTCCCTCATCTAAGGCTTTGTTTATTAGAAGTGAGGTATCTGTGATATGCTCTCTAAGAATCTTTCCATAATCCTTGTAGCTCTCAAATATCTCATCCAAATCGAGGAGAATCTCTTCTCCAAGGGCAGAGAGGACCTTCTCCTTTAGGGAAACGAGAATTTCAAGCTTTTCTCTCAAAACCTCCTCATCTACTAGATCACAAAATCTAACTCCAAACCTTCCAATCTTGTCCTGATAACATGGTCCTATTCCCCTCATGGTTGTGCCAGCTTTCACCTTGCCTTTGAGACTTTCTTCAAGCTTATCTTGAATTTTGTGATAGGGTAGAATGAGATGAGCTCTATCACTTATGAAGAGCTCAAAAGAGATTCCCTCTCTTCTCAACTTTGAAATCTCTTCAAGGAGAATCTCTGGATCTACAACACATCCATTTCCTATTACAACTTTCTTTCCCCTCACAGCGCCTGAGGGAAGTTGATGAAACTTGTACTTCTTTTTACCTACCACCACGGTATGTCCAGCGTTGGCTCCTCCCTGAAATCTTGCAACGAAATCAGCTCTCTCAGAGTAGAAATCCACCACTTTACCCTTGCCCTCGTCCCCCCATTGAGTTCCAATGACCAAGTTCAACATTTCATTACCAAATTTAATCCTTCAAAAAGGTTATAAGGTTTATCCCTAATATATTCACACCACGACAAACCCCGCGCATCTGCGGCAAACCCCGCAGAAACGTTAGAGGTTCTCATTTCATGAAAACCTCTGTTTTGATGAAACTATCGGAAAATGAAATTTTCCGAGAGTTCGAAAATCGGTGATTTTCGTACTCTTTTTTTAAAAGTTTCAGGTGTTTAAATGCTTGAGGTAAAACTTCAATTCAAGCCCAAAAACTGTTGGGCACAGAGCATCTCTGAAACCTACCCTGAAATAGAGATGGGTGTTTTCTCAACCCACAGAGAGAAGGGGTTGAGTAGATGGAAGGGAGATAGGGTTCTTCTAAAAAAAGCCTTGAAACTTGCCAAAAAACATCGCACTCTCAAAGCCTTAGAGGTTTTGGATGAAAGAGATTCTGAGGTGATTACGCAGAGCGTGTGTAGATGTAAGGACAAGAACAAGGTTCACAGATTGCTTGAGAGACTTGGATGTTACTATCTTCTTCCAAATCCAATAACCACCTTTGGTGGTGCAAAGCACTACAGAATAACCTTAAAAGACAAGAAAACCTTTAAAGCCTTAGTTTCTAAGCTCAAAAAGCTGGGAGAGGTTAAAGTGGAAAGGATTAAAAGGCTTTCAAAGGTGGAGAACCTGTTTTTGGTGAGTGTAGATGAGATGAGAGAGAGCCTGACATCGAAGCAGAAAAAAGCCTTGAGGCTTGCATATGAAAAGGGATACTTCAAAATCCCAAAGCAAGTAAGGATAAGGGACATGGCAAAAGAAGTGGGAGTCTCTGAAGCAACCTTCTACGGGCACTTGGCAAGAGCTGAGGAAAAGATTTTGAGGTTGGTAATAGATCATCTCTGAGGGTGGATAAAAAACCAAAGGATTATAAATCTCTGGTGCTACAAAGATGGAATGCCAAAAAAACTCAAGGCTCTGTTGAAACCTCCAAAAAGAGAGAGTATCTGTGTAAGGTGCAAGGGAGGAAAGATGCTCTGTGGAAAGCTTTCCTGTCCCTTGTTGATGAGAGTTAAGCACTTTCTCAAAGTGAAAGACTTGGGATATGATATTTTTGGTTCATCTCCCCCTGGAATTTTTATAGGAAGATTTGGTTATCCCAAGGTTTTTGTAGGACCTCTCGTTCCTCCAATACATAAAGATACATCCTTGTATGATGATCCAGAGCACTGGCTTGGACTTTCTATAGAGGAGATAGTAAGGTTTCGAATGCAACTCGTTAGAGGAAAGAAGAGAGTGAATATTAGAGAGCTCTCTGGGAAGACCATAGATGCAATTCAGGAGCTGGCTCTCTCGAAAAAACCTGTTGACTGTGAGATGGAACTTGAAAAAAAGCCAACAAAGAGGATTATCTTGGACGACAATGTCCAGCCCATGGGTCCCTCTGCTCCTTTAAATAAGGTTGGGATCTCTTCTTCAAAAACAGATAAAAGGATCGAGAGAGCTTTCTACGACACAGATCTAAAGGCAAGAGAGGCTTTGCTCAAGCTTTACTCCTCTAAAACTTCTCTTACAAGAATTCAGAAGGGGCTTGCTGCAGGACTTTTTGGAGTAAAGCAAAACAGAAGGTTAGTACCTACCAGGTGGAGCATCACTGCAGTGGATTCCACTCTTTCCCTTGAGCTTGCAGAAAAGGTGAAAGAGAACCCATTGATAAATGAAATTTTGGTTTTCAAATCCATAAACTTAGACAACAGATTCATAGTTTTGATGATACCTGATGCCTGGAGCTATGAACTCATGGAGGCATGGTACCCTGGCACCACCTGGAATCCCTCAGGAAAAAATATATTCTTATTTGGAGACTCTGAAGGATACAGAGGAAGAACGACCTATGCGAGAATTGGGGGATGCTACTATGCAGCAAGGCTTGCAACGTGCGAGTACTTGGTGAGAGAGAAAAGGCAGGCCAAGGTTGTGATAATGAGGGAAGCTCATCCAGGATACCTAATGCCTGTTGGAGTTTGGAACGTTAGAGAGAGTGTGAGGGAGGCTCTGAGAGGGGATCCTTTGAAGTTTGACTCCTTAGAGGAGGCTCTTTCTAGAATCTCTCAGGAATTTGACATTTCCATAGAAAGTTGGATAAAAAACAGTGCACTCTTGACTGAACATCTCGTTCAAAGAAAGCTTGAAGCCTGGTTTTAGTCCTCACTCCTCTTCCAACTTATCATCTTTTCTGGAATGATCTTGAGGAGTCATCTCTGACATGCTCTTTTAAAGGCAACTCGAGATATAAATTTTTTGGCGAATGTGATTTAAAAACTACTCCCAAACCTATGAATCAAAAACGCTGAATTCTCTGTTGATATATTCCCACTGTTCCTCATCCAGTATGCTTTTATCTATCGATATAATCAGTCTGGATTTGTTCTTTTTGATGATTTCCTTGAGATTGTAAAGGAACCTTAAAACTCTAAAAAAGTCATTGTAGGTTATCAAATACTCAATGCCAGATAAAATAACTACTGAATCTCTACTCTTTTTTGTATAATCATTTACTAAATAAATTATCTTCTCCAGAGAAGTTGGTTTGATGGTTACCTCCGAATCCACTCTTGCAAGCCAAAATATAGGGATTCTTTCTATACCGTATTTCTTTCTAAGCTTTTCTGGACGATCTCTCGAGATGCAAAGCCCATGGATTGCATGAGTTGATAAATCCTTTAAAATTTCATAAGCTTTATCTACCTTTTCCACCAGATACGCTTCTCCCTTCTCCAGTTCATATTTTTGATGGGTGTTTGCAAAATCTTCATATAGGGGTTCAATACTTGAAAAAATTGTTTTTGTTTTCAGAATCATTGCAAAGCCCAGAATGATTGTTAGATAAGAGAGCAGGAAAAAGGAATCTGGAAGAGAACTCACAAAATACAATCCAAAAGCCTCATAGTATGCAAATAGATAATCACCAAAAACATCAAAGAGCATTCCAAAGGTGAATATCCACCAATATATTTCTAACGTTGTATTCCTGTATGTAACCAGAAGCAAAACCAGAAATAGAAGGGCTAAAGAGTCAAGGAGCGGATAACTAAAACTAATAATCTTTACAAGTAATGTTTCATCCCAATTAAAAATTAAGCTTCCCAAATATCCTAAAAAAATAAGGTTTAAGAAAATCCATATCACAGTGATTTTTTTGATAGAAGAAGTATTTATAAATTTCCTATAAAGATATAAAATTCTAAGAATTAGATAAAGAAAGGGAACATAACCCGCAAACCAGAATAAATCTGCAAGGGAGGGAAAGGGCTCAATCCCAAAAAAATCTTCATATATCGTCCAGTTTAATTCACCTAAAAGCCATAATCCCATTGCCATTGCAAAAAATTTTCCAATCCATCGAAACTCTGTCATTTTGTGAACTTGAAAAATTCTAATTGATAAAACCAAACAGACGAAGGCTGAAATATCTATTAAGTATGAGTAGTTCTCTGCAAGTTCCCTGGGCATTGTCGTGGGAAGGAAGGCTATAAAAATAATAAGTAGGACAAATATGAGAGATCTCCTACTCTTGAACTTATTGGCTTTCAATACCTCATTCATACATCCTACTAAGTGAAGAGTTTATAAAATTTCTGATTCTATGGGTGAACCAAAACCTTTAAATGTAAAAATACAAACCACCTCTATGGAAATCGGAAAGTACATAGGTGAGGCTTGGGAGCTCACTAAGGACAATCTCGTTACCTTTGTCGTGGCTTTCTTGATAATTGCTGTAGCTGGTGACATCGTGCCCATAATTCTCTCTGCTCCCTTGACAGTGGGATTTTATATTATAGCATCCAAAGCCAAAAAGGGAGAAGCTGATCTCGGTGATCTTGCAAAGGGTTTTGATGTCTTTGGTTCTGCAGTTCTCGCTCAATTGATTATAGCCATTTTAATCGTTGTAGGTCTGATTTTTTGTATCATTCCAGGATTAGTTTTTGCCCTCTGGTACATGTACACTTTGGTGGTAATAGCTGAGAAGAAGGTTGGGTTTCAGGAAGCGATGAGAGAGAGCAAGGAAATTGTGTCGAAGGAGTTCTTCGACCATGTTATATTCGTGATAGTGCTTCTCTTTATAAACTTCATTGGATTTCTCCTCTGCCTTGTTGGACTTCTTGTAACCGTACCCTTGAGCATGGTGGCTCTCGTGATGGCATATCAAGATCTAAAACCAAAGTAATTTTAAAATCCAGGCGATAAGAAAGGACAGGACCACAAGTAATAAAAAGAGGTTGCTCTTTGTAAACTTGAACTCAACGCTCTCTCCAGTTTTAAGAGAGTAAGCTTTTGAGAGAGCATATCCAACCATAAAAGTAAAAAGGATAGGACCTAAGAGATGGGCTTTGAAGGCATTTGAAAGATCGAGTCTTGCCATATAGGCAAATGAGGTTGTTAATCCACAAAGAGGTCCTGGAATTCCAGTTAAATAGTTGAATAAACATGGAATTGGAAAGGTTCCAATCATTGAAGGATTTGGCTCAAGAACCCTAGCAATCGTTAATACTCCCAATGATAAAAGAATTACAAAGATGCTCTCCATTCTCTTTAAAGGCATGATTCTTTTTCAATTTTCATTTTAAATAGTTTGCCTAGTTTTCCTCTTGACATGCTACCCCTTTGCTTCCTTTGGAAGTAAGATAAGAATTTTTTTGTTGATGATAATAAGATAAAAATGGTTTGTATCTTTCTTTCTCTCATCATATATATACTTTACGATTTCAAGGGTTTAGCTCTTTAAAAATTTTAAAATTTTTTTGAGAATTGCAGTGGAAACAAAGGGGTCGGCGAAAGGTATAAATAGAGGAATTTCCATGAAAAGTAAAGGTGATGTGGTGAGTGCTCAGAAATCATTGGATCAGATATTCAACAAGCTCTTAGTTGACAAGAGAATTTTTTCAAAAAAGGAGGTTTTGAGACACTCCTACACTCCCCCTATCCTTCCCCACAGAGACAAACAGATAGAGGCACTGGCGTCTATTCTGGTTTCTGCAGTTAAGGGAGAAACTCCCTCAAATGTCTTCATCTATGGCAAGACTGGTACAGGTAAAACAGCAGTTACCCTAAATGTTGGAGAGGGATTGGTGGAAAAAGTTGGAGGATACTGCTTTTCAAATATCTTCAACAACAGCAACCTTCGAGTTTTAAGGAAAGGAGGGATTCCAGTTTGGTTCATCTACACTAACTGTGAGATAGTTGATACCCAATATCGACTTTTGGCAAAGCTTGCAGAGTATCTTGGACAGTCCATACCTTTAACAGGGTGGCCTACAGACAAGGTATTTGAGACGTTCTTCAGGGCAGTAGATAAGGAGGAGAGATTGGTTATAGTAGTGCTTGATGAGATAGACAAGCTCTTGAGAAAGGGTTCAGACGATGTTTTGTACAATCTCACAAGGATAAATTCAGATCTAAAGAGAGCAAAGGTTTCAATAATTGGAATTTCCAACGACTTGAACTTCATAGAGTACCTTGATCCAAGGGTTAGATCCTCTCTTGGTGAGGAAGAGCTCATATTTCCCCCTTACGATGCGCTACAATTGGTTGATATATTAGAACAAAGGGCAAAGATTGGATTTCATTTAGGAGTTTTGGATGATGGAGTTATTCAGCTTTGTGCCGCATTTACAGCCCAAGAGCATGGGGATGCGAGGAGAGCTTTGGATTTGCTGAGGGTTGCAGGGGAGTTTGCAGAGAGAAAGAACTCTACCAGGGTAACAGAGAGGCATGTGAAGCTTGCCAAGGAAAGTATAGAGCAGGACAGAGTCTCAGAAGTTGTAAAAACCCTGCCTTCTCAGTCGAAACTCGTTCTCTTTTCAATAATGCTCCTTGAAAAGTACAGCACCACCACGATGACGACAGGGGAGTGCTACAACGTTTACAAGGACCTATGCAAGCTCTCTTCCATGGATATTCTTACTCAGAGAAGAGTTTCAGACCTAATCTCAGAGCTTGACATGATGGGAATTCTAAACGCCACTGTTGTTTCCAAGGGTAGGTATGGCAGGACTAGGGAGATTAGACTTGGAGTGGCCCCTTCCCAGATAAGAAGGGTTTTGGAGCTTGACCATCGAATTCAGCGAGTTTTAACATATGTACCGCCGATACAGCATAAGTTGGGAAGTTCATGAAAACCCTAGTCTTCATCCATGGTGCTGGAGGAAGTGAGAACACCTGGATTTATCAGAAAAAACACTTTGAAAAGAGGTACAAAGTCATCGTCCCAAACCTCATGAAAATTTGCAAAAATAATGACATATCAAACTATGTAAGAGATGTTTTAACCTTTCTTTGCGAAAACCAAATTGAAAAATGTGTGATGATAGGACATTCTATGGGGGGTGCCATAACACTAAAGTTTGGTTTAACCTATCCCAAAAAGCTTAAAGCCATAGTTCTTGTGGGAACTGGGGCAAAGCTGAGGGTGCACCCCATGATCTTTGAGGTGATTGAAAAGGACCATGAAAGAGCTGCAAACCTCATCACAGAGTTTGCTTTGTATGAGAAAACACCAAGAGAATTGGCTTTAAAGATTTCAAAAGATATACTCAAAACTCCAAAAGATGTTCTCTTGAAGAACTTCAAAGCCTGTGACAAATTTGATCAGATGGATGAGATTTCTGGTATTGAAGTTCCCACCCTAATAGTTTGCGGTTCAGAGGATCGATTGACACCATTAAAGTACTCTTCCTATCTAAAAAACAAGATAGAAAATTCTCAATTAGAGGTAATTGAGAGGGCAGGGCACATGGTGATGCTTGAACAACACGAAGAGTTCAACGAGAAATTGGATGAATTTTTAGAACATCTCTGATGAGGTAGTAAACTATTTATACCATTAACTTAAAATTCTGTTATGCGAGGCGAGTGTCCTCGGTGTGGTTCTGACTCCATAGAGGTTGGGAAGAGAAATTTTAAGGTTGGAGAGAGTAGAGAGGAATATGCAAGTGTTAAAAAATGTCCAAAGTGCACCCTCATCTTCTTCGAAAGATTGGAGAAAACGAGAAAGGTTAAAAGTGTGGTGACGGGAAAGGAAATTCCACACTATGTGAAAGGAAAACCCTACATAGGAAGAAGAGTTGAGATTCTAAACCTAATTTCTGGGCTAAAGGAGAAAGGAGAGATAATAAGTGGTCCCAACGAGCAAGGGCTCTTTGTGATAAACCTTGATACAGGCAAGGTCATAAGAAAGAGGCTTGAGGAGATAAGTTTTCTGTAAACCTACTCAATCCCCAACAAAGCCTTAGCCTTGAGGACTGCGTCTCTTGCATCCTCTGCGTATGCATCTGCTCCAATTTCCTTTGCAAAGTCTTCAGGTACCGCAGCTCCTCCAATCATAATCTTTATCCTGTCCCTAAGGTTTTCTCTGACCAAGGTCTCGATGACCTCTCTCATGTTCTCCTTCGTTACGTTTAAAAGGGCAGACATACCTAGGATATCAGGGTTTTTTCTTCTCACTATCTCGATGAATCTCTCAGTTGGAACGTCTATTCCCAAGTCTATCACCTCAAAACCTGCACCCTCGAGCATCATGGAAACCAGATTCTTTCCAATGTCGTGTATATCTCCCTTCACTGTGCCAATTGCAAAGAGCCTCCTGGATTTTATTTCAGATTTTGAGAGCAGAGGCTTTAAAATTTCCAAACCTGCATACATCGCTCTTGCAGAGATCAAAACCTCAGGAACAGAGATCTCCATTTTCTTAAATCTCTCTCCCACAACATCCATTCCCTTTATGAGGCCCCCGTTCACCACATCTATGGGGGACAATCCCTTTCTCAAAGCTTTCTCTGTCAAAACCTTGACCTTTGGGGCATCTCCATCTATTAAAGCCTCTGCTATTTTTGAGAGAATCATTGGTACACCAAAGCTTTATATCCTGAATCTGTTTTTTATATGTTTGGTTTAGGTTGATAGAATGCCAATGATTACCCTCCTACCCTTTGGGATAGAGCTGAAAGCCTCAAAGGGAGAAAATTTGCTTGAGGTCATAAACTCCTCTAAGATCTCCATAGAGTCAATCTGTGGCGGAAAAGGCACTTGTGGCAAGTGCAAGATAAAATTGGAAATGATAAAACCAAAAAGCTCTGAGTTGAAAATATTGACTTCAGCAGAGCTCTCTCAGGGAGTGAGGCTTGCTTGCCAGCATGACGTTTTACAGAATATGAAGATCGAAATTCTAGAGGAATCTCTCCTCTTGAAACAAAAGGTCCTTGTGGAAGGGATTTCAAGAAAGATCTCTCTTGATCCAAACGTTTTGAAATACTATTTGAGCCTGGAAAAACCAAGTTTAGAGGATACCAAATCAGATCTAGATAGAGTATTGGAGAGTTTGGAAAAGGTGGACGTAAAGGGAGTTTCCTTAAATGCCGTAAGGAAACTCTCGAAGATTTTAAGGAAAGGAGACTTCAAGTTAACCGTGGTTATTGTGGGAAGAGAGATTGTGGAATTTGAAGATGGAAACACAGAGAGTGAGTGCTATGGTGTTGCCTTCGATATTGGAACCACCACTTTGGTGGGATACCTCATGGATTTGAAAACTGGAAAAGAGCTTAACCACGAGGCGAGAATGAATCCCCAGATTTCTCTAGGAGACGATGTTATTTCAAGGATAGATTTCTCTCTTAAGAATAAAGGCTTAGAAGAACTAAATTCCAAAATTTTAAAAGAAATAAAAAGCATGACTTTAGAGCTTTCAAGAAAATCAAATATCAAGAGAGAGAACATTTACGAGCTCAGTGTTTGTGGAAACACAGCCATGCACCATCTTTTTTTGGGAATCTCTCCAAGAGGGCTTGCCTTTTCTCCCTACGTTCCAGCGGTGAGAGATTCTCTCAACGTTCCCTCGAAAGAACTAAACCTTTTCGGAAAAAATATCTTCATGCTTCCCACCATTGCAGGTTTCGTTGGAGCAGATACTGTAGCAGACATCCTTGCTTCGGATTTCAACCACAAACTAAAGCTCTTGATAGACATAGGAACCAACTGCGAGATTGTGCTTGGGACGAAGGATGAGATGGTCACATGTTCTGCTGCTGCAGGTCCTGCCTTTGAGGGAGCCCACATCAAGCATGGAATGAGGGCGGCATCTGGTGCCATTGATTTTGTGAAAATTTCAAAGGACGTTGAAATCACAACCATAGACAACTATCCACCCAAGGGAATCACAGGCTCTGGATTGATAGATTCCGTGGCAGAGATGCTCAAGGCAGGTATAGTTGAAAAAAATGGAAGGCTTAAAGGAGATGGGTTTGAGGATAGAATTTTGAAAGATGAAAAGAACATAGAGTTCATGCTCTCAAAAAAACCCCCGATAACCATAACTCAGAAAGACTTGAGAGAGATTCAGCTTGCAAAGGGAGCAATCTTTGCAGCCCAGAGAATTCTGACGAGAGAGTATGGCGTTGAATTTGAAGAGATAGATGAGATTTTACTGGCAGGAGCCTTTGGAACCCACATTCCAAGAAGGAGTGCCCAGATAATCGGAATGATTCCAGATATATCTTTGAAAAAGATAAAGGGAATTGGGAATGCTGCAGGGTCTGGTGTAAAACTCTGCCTTCTCTCAAAGAAGATACGAGAGAAAGCAGAAAAAATTTCAAAAAAGGTTAGATACATAGAGATTTCGGGAAGGAAGGACTTTACAGATGAGTTCATGGATGCAATGTCCTTTCCACATGCTGATTTGAGTTTGTTTCCCTCTGTAAAGCTTTCTTGATATTTTTGCTCCAACATAATCTCCGAATCCACAAGTAAAAGCATTGAACAATATCATTAACATCTATAAAAATCCCATAATGGGGGTGACTATAAACTAAAAATCATCTCTAATCAATTGTTACGGTAAAGTGGTCTTCAAGGATGATGCCACCTGAAACGAGCCTTATATTGAAAGTTACAGATTGTGCTTCCCCATTTTGATCATAATTTATCTCATA